>CANCDA010000030.1 GCA_947374705.1 Comamonadaceae bacterium
GGCGTGAAGGTATAGCCCGCCAAGTACAGGCGCAGACCCTCAAGCCAGCCCAACGAGCGCTGGTAATGCGCCATCCACATTCGCCAACGCAGACCACGTAAAACAAAGTTGAGCAGGCACAGTGCGGTGGCCAGCAGCCCCGTGGGAGAGGCAAGTCGCACCAGCAGCGCACCCAAAGAAATATTGCCTGCCCACACCAGCGCTACGGCATACACGCTGGCCGCTCCACCCAGCACCAGTAGCAAAGGCTTGAGCGGCAGTTTCAAAAGTGCGCGCCCAGAAAGATCAACAACCAGGCCCCAAGCGCCAGCATGATCCAGGGGTCTCGCAGCAAGTCGCGCGACACGTCTTCCCCGCGCCCCTGGTGCACTTGGTAGGCGTAGCGCAGCAGGCCAAAGATCACCACCGGCACGGTATAGACCAGCCGCTCGCCATGCTGCATTTGCGACTCGGGACTGGTGGCGTACAGGCTGTAGGTCAGGATGGTGGCTGTCATGGTGGTGGCCATGAAGGTGTCGAGCAGGGAGGAGGGGTAGCCCTCCATGACGGCGCGCTGGCGCTGCGCGTCATGAAAGCTCTCGGCCTTGCGTTTAGAAAAGCCCAGGAACAACGCGATAAACAAGCCCGTGAGCAGCAACCAGCGCGAGGGCGGAATGCCCACGGCCAGCGTGCCCGCCAACAGGCGCAACATAAAGCCCGTGGCGATGATGGACACATCCACCACGGGCACGTGTTTCAAGCCCCAGGAGTAGGCCAGGTTCAGCACCACATAAAGTCCTAACAGCAGCAAGAGCACCCGGTTGTTGACCGCCAGCAAAGCGCCCGCCATGAAGAGCACCCCCGCCAAACTCAAGGCCATGGGCACGCTGACCGCACCGCTGGCCAAGGGACGTTTGAACTTGGTGGGGTGCAGGGCGTCGCTGGCGCGGTCGCGCCAGTCGTTCAAGATGTAAACCGCGCTGGACACGCAGCAAAACGCCGCAAAGGTGAGCAAAATCCGCGCGACCAGCGGCCCGTCGCCCCAAGACTGGCTGAACATCAGGCCCGCGAAGACGAATACATTTTTAAGCCACTGGTGGGGCCGCATCAAACGAACAAGCGAAAGCATCAATGACATAGGCTCAAGCCCTTTGGTTTTGAAGTGGGGGCCGATAGAACTGCGTGAGCACCCGCCAGACCAAGCCGCTGACCAGCAGCGTGAGTGGGAAAGCCCACAGCACATCGCTGAGCCAATGCGCGCCGACCGACACACGCGCCACGCTGACAGCCAAGCCAAGCACCACCCCCGTCGCAACCCAGCGCCAGCGGCGACGCGGGCTCAGCAACATGAGCGAGGCCAAGAAGAAGCCGCACGCCGCATGGCCGCTGGTAAACGCGCAGTTGTCGCTGCATTGATTGGCTTGCACAAAAGCGGGGGTGAACTGGCGCGTGCCACCGAACGCCACCACGTCCATCGGGCGCGCGCGCAGCGTGTGCTCCTTCAGCGCCCAAGTCGCCAGCCCCGGCCCGAGGGCTATGGAGAAACCCACAAAGGCCAAGGTCAATGCGTGGCGACGAAAGCGCGACACCACGCTGGCGATGATCCAGCCCAGCAGAAAAACAATGGCCGTGGTGCGAAATACATCCGGCGTGTACTCGTTAACCCACTCCACCCACAGCCACTGCGCGGGGGTGATGGGTGGCTGCGCTTGCATGAAGAAGGCGGACACAGCCAAATCCACGCCCGGCCAAACGAGCGGCACCAGCGCCATCAACAGAGATGCGCTCAGCACGGTGAAATAAGCAGAAGAGGAGCGCATGCGATTAAGCCTTGGCGGCTGCAATATGCGCCAACAAATCCAGCACCCGCTCGTCTTCCCCGATGGCGGGTTGCAGCGTGATAGTGGCGCTCGGGTGAGCAGCCTTCAGGTCGGCGATGAGCTGGGGCAGGTCTTCTCGCGCGTGTTTGCCCACGCCTAAAAACAGGGGGACGATGGTGAGGGATTGAACGCTTGCGGCGATCATGTCGGCGGCGCAGGCTAGCAGGTCGGGCTCGGTCAGCTCCAGGTAGGCGCAAGCCACGGTGGCCTGTGGGTCTAGCCCTCGCACACGCAGTGCCACGGCCTCCATGGGCAAACGCCACAGGGGGTCACGCGAGCCGTGGGCGAACAGGATGATGCCGTGTGGGGATGTGGGGTTGGAGGTCATGGGGTTTTATCTTCGCAGCACCAACCAACCAAAGGCGGTGAGCGAAATCAGGGAGTAAATCATGCCTGGTAAGGCGGCGGTGAGCCAGGGTTGCCAGTGCTGCAATTCGCCCACATAGCCAAACACGTTGTTGAGGAAGAAAAAGCTGATGCCGGCCATGACGCCGCCAAACACATAGACCGAAATGCCCTCGTTGCGAAAGTGCAGGTAGGCAAAGGGCAGGGCCAACACCACCATGACCAGGCAGCTCAAGGGGTAGAATACTTTTTTCCAGAACTCGATCTCGTAGCGTTCGGCGGACTGGTTGTTGGCGTTGAGGTGGCTGATGTACTGGAACAGATCGACGGTGCTCATGCGGTCGGGCCGCAGCACGGCGGCTGAGACCATCTCGGCGGTGATCTCGGTGGGCCAGCGCAGGCTGGGCACCACGCTGCGGTCAACGTGGGCTACGGCCACGCCCTGGGCGGTGAACTCTGTGCGGTGGGCCTGCTCCAGCTGCCAGGCATTGGTTTCGCTGAACTGCGCTGTGGGCGCGTTGGTCATGGAGACCAGCAAGCCTTGGTTGTCAAATTCAAAGATGCGCACGCCGCGCAGGCTGCCATCAGAGGCCAGTGAATTCACATTCACCGCGAATTGGCCGTAGGCTTGTTTTTCTCGCAACCAAGCGCCAGTTTGACCCACGGTGATGTTGCCTTCAAAGCGGGCTTTGAGGAGTTGCGCGGTGCGGTCGGCCCAGGGGGCGAGGTAGTCACCGATGACAAAGGTCATCACCACGAAGGCCAGGCCCGTGGCCAAGAGCGTGCGCAGGGCGCGCCAAGGGCCCAGGCCGCTGGTGCGCAGGATGGTGAATTCAGAGCTTTGGGCGAGGCGCGCCATCACAAAGATGGTGCCAATCAAAACGGTGATGGGGAGCAGCTCATACAGGTGGTTGGGAATCAGCAAGCCGACGTACATGGCGGCTTGGGGCAGTTGGTAACCCACGCCAATGCCGGGCCGGCCGATGGCAGGAAGCTGGTCAACAAAATCAAAAAAAGAAAAAAGCGCGAGAAAAGCCAGCGTGACAAAGGCCACAGCCGAAAACACCTCGGCTTGAATTAAGTGGCGAATGGTTCTCATGGCTTGGACTTTCTGCGGTGTTGCGTGATCAACCGCAGGTTCAGATGCCAGTTGTTGTTTTGCTGGGCCAGCCACAGCAGTGCCGCTGCCAAGACGCCGCCATGCAGCAACAGATTGAAGCTCATGAAGTCGATGCGTCCCGAGGCGATCCAGCTCTGCCCCAGGTTGAGCAGGTTGAGGTACACCTGAAATAAAAGCAGAGAGAAAAAGAAGTTGCCCGAGCGCCCAACCCTGGGGTTAACGCGCGAGGCGGTGAGGGCCAAAATCATCAGGTTGAGCGCGGCAAAAGCAAAACCGATGCGCCAGGAAACCTCCCCCAGGTTGACCAGGGTGGGGTTGAGCACGAGATCCAGAAAACTCAGGGTGTTGAGTGGCGCTTCTGGTTTTGCGCCGAGTTGGTTTTCGGCGACCCGAATCGCATACTGGGCGAACTCGATGATTTTTAAATCTGACTTGCCCAGGGTGCTCTCCAGGCGCTGGCCGTTCTCCAGCACGAGGAAGCGGTCGTTGCCAATGAGTTCGGTGTGGCCTTTGCGGGCCGATGTCACGGTTTCTTTGCCGCCCTCAGTGCTGGCGACAAAAATATTGGTGGCAGATTGCTCGTTGAGCTGACTCTTTTCAACAAAGAAAACCCGGTTGCCACCGGCGGATTCTTGAAATTGCCCGGGCTGAACCCGCTCCAGATCACCCCGGTTCTCGTAGCGGGATTTCATGGCTTCAATTTGCTGATTGGCCCAGGGCAAGGCCAACAAAGCGAGCGCGGCAATCATCACCACAACCGGCCAGGCAAAGCGCAACAAGGGGCGCAGCAGGCTGGACAGCTCCACGCCGCTCGCGAACCAGATCACCATCTCACTGTCGCGGTACAGGCGCGAGAGGGTGGCGATGGTGGCGATGAACAGGCCCATGGTCATGATGTTGGGCATGAAGGTGAGCACGGTGTAGCCCATGACGAGCATGACGTCCGATGGGTTGAAGCTGCCGCGTGAGGCCATGCCCAGGGTGCGGATCAGCGTCATCGTCATCACCACGGTGACCAGGACGATCATGGTGGCGACAAAGCTGCGGGCCAGCTCCTTGCGGATGGAGGAATGGAATAACATCAAAGCTAAGGAAAACCTCAATTATGAACTTTGAACTCAAGACCCTTGACCTTGCCGGTGCGGCTGCTTTGAAATGCGACGCGCTGGTGGTGCTGGTGACAGCCAACTTCAAACCCGGTGCGGACGCCTTGTCCAACCAGGTGGCGCTGGCCCTGAAAGCGGGTGACTTGCAAAGCAAGCCCGGCAAGCTGCTGGCCTTGTACCGGCCTATGGGCGCACAGTGCGGGCGCGCCGTGTTGGTGGGGGCGGGTGATGGGGCACCAAAGCAGGTGCGCCAGGCCCTGATGGCGGCCATGGGTGCGCTGCGCTCGGGTGCTGCGGGGGAGAAGAAGCTGGTGGTGTGCTTTGCCACGGAGCCCAGTGCCCAAGCCGTTCAAGTGGCCGTGAGCACGCTGGCCGATGCCAGCTACCTCTACACCACCACCAAGCCCAAGGCTGCCGCAGACGCGGTGACGCTGGGGCGGGTGACCTTGGCCGTTCCACTGGCGGACACCGTGAAGTCGGCCTTGACCCAGGCCTTTACCCAAGCGGTGGCCACGGTGGCGGGGGTTGAGATGGCCAAGGAGTGGGCCAACCGCCCCGCCAACCACGCCACGCCCACCCTGCTGGCCCAGGCGGCGCGCTCGCTGTCCCGCCTGCCCAAGATCAGCTGTGAGGTGCTGGGGCCTAAAGAGGTAGCCAAGCTGGGCATGGGCTCCTTCATGGCGGTGGCGCAGGGCTCTGAGCAGCCGCTGCGCTTCATCGTGTTGACCTACAGCGGCGCGGCTAAAACCCAAGCCCCCACGGTGCTGGTGGGCAAGGGCATCACCTTTGACACCGGCGGCATTTCCCTCAAACCCGCCGCCGAGATGGACGAGATGAAGTACGACATGGGCGGGGCGGCCAGCGTGCTGGGTGTGTTCCGCGCGCTGGCCGAGTTAAAGCCCGCCATCAACGTGGTGGGGCTCATCCCCACCTGCGAAAACATGCCCGGTGGCCGCGCCCTCAAGCCCGGCGATGTGGTGACGAGCATGAGCGGGCAAACCATCGAGGTGCTCAACACCGACGCCGAAGGGCGATTGATCTTGTGTGATGCGCTCACCTATGCCGAGCGTTTCAAGCCGCGTGCTGTGGTCGATATCGCCACCTTGACCGGGGCTTGCGTGGTGGCTCTGGGCCATGTGCGCAGTGGCCTGTTTTCAGCCAGTGACGAGCTGGCCCAGCAGTTGCTGGCAGCGGGCGAAGCCTCCCTGGATTTGTGCTGGCGCATGCCGCTGGACGATGAGTACGCTGAAGGCTTGAAGAGTAATTTTGCCGACGTGGCCAATATTGGTGGCCGCATGGGTGGCGCCATCACCGCAGCCAAGTTTTTGCAGCGCTTTGCGGGCAAGTTTGAGTGGGCGCATTTGGATGTGGCCGGCACGGCGTGGAAGAGCGGCGCGGCCAAGGGGGCCACGGGGCGGCCTGTGGGCTTGCTGTTGGAATTTTTATTGGCGACACAAGTGACGAAAGTGGTGGCCAAAACCCGCACGCGAAAAACAAGCTTGGCAGGTCAAGCCTGAGCTTGAAGTCAGACCATGACCGAGCTTGATTTTCATTTCAACGTGCCAGACAAGCTGCTGTATGCGTGTCGGTTTCTGCGAAAGGCGACCCATCGCGGTGTGCCCGTGGCGGTGACCGCGCCTGCTGATGTGTTGAAGCAGCTTGATGCGCTGCTCTGGACCTTTTCTGCGCATGAATTTGTGCCGCATGCTATGGCGACCGATGAGGCCCATGTCAAGGCGGCGACGCCTGTTTTACTGTGCGAGTCCGCCATGCAGGCATCGCACCGTCAAATCTTGCTCAATCTCGGCGACCAGGTGCCTACAGGATTTGAGCAGTTTGAGCGGGTCATAGAGATCGTCAGCGAAGCCGATATGACAGACCGCCAGGCCGCACGCGGTCGGTGGAAACATTACGCGAGCACCGGGCTCAAGCTCACCCGCCATGACATCGCCATCAAGAAAGCCACGGAATGACGTCACCCTCGGCCCCTGTGCCACGTTACCTGCCGACCTTGACCGAAGTGGTCAACCCGCCCCCATCCAGCGACCACGCGTCTTCAACTAAAAATCCAATAGATGCGGAGCAAGCCCTGGCCGACCGTATCATCGAGCGCCTGATGCCTGCGATGCAAATCAAGTTGCGTGAAATTGTGGCCTCTGTCATCCATGAAGAAATTCGTGCAATGGAGCCCCGCTTGATGCAAGAAGTGCAGAGCATGGCCCGCCAAACGGTGAGTCAGGCTTTGGCTCAGGATGTCGAGCTGAATTCAGTTTAAGATTTTTGTAGTGCTACCCCAACCCTAAAGAGAAATTCATGAACGCCAAAACCATCACGCCAGTACTCACCTTGATCGCCGCCGCAGCCCTGTTGGTCGCTTGTGGCAAAAAAGAAGATGCGGTTGCCCCCGCAGCCACGCCCGCAGTGGCTGCCGCCACCGTCGTCAAGATCGGTCATGTGGCCCCCATGAGTGGCCCCAACGCCCACCTGGGTAAAGACAACGAGAACGGTGCACGCATGGCCATTGATGAGCTCAACGCGGCGGGTGTGATGCTGGATGGCAAAAAGATCACCCTGGAGCTGATGGCAGAAGACGATGCCTCTGACCCCAAACAGGGCACGGCCGTGGCGCAAAAGCTGGTGGATGCCAAAGTGGCTGGCGTGATTGGTCACCTGAACTCGGGCACCACCATCCCCGCATCCAAGCTGTACAGCGACGCCGGGATTGCGCAGGTCTCGCCTTCAGCCACCAACCCCAAGTACACCCGCCAAGGTTTTAAAACCGCTTTCCGCGTGGTGGCTGACGACGTGCACCTGGGCAGCACGCTGGGCAAGTACGCTGTGCAAACCCTCAAGGGCCAATCCATCGCCGTGATCGACGACCGCACGGCCTATGGCCAGGGCGTGGCCGAGGAATTCATCAAAGCCGCCGAGGCCGCAGGCGCCAAGATCGTGGCCAAAGAGTTCACCACCGACAAGGCGACCGACTTCAACGCCATCCTCACCACCATCAAGGGCAAGAAGCCTGACGTGGTCTTCTTCGGTGGCATGGACGCCGTGGCCGGCCCCATGCTCAAGCAGATGAAGTCATTGGGCATCAAAGCCAAGTACATGGGCGGCGACGGCATTTGCACCACCGAGCTGATCAAACTCGCAGGCGACGCTCTGGGCGAAGAGCAGGTGTTCTGCGCTGAAGCCGGTGGCGTGGAAGGCGAAGCCAAAGCCGGTATGGAAGCCTTCAAGGCCAAGTACACGGCCAAGTTCAACACCGACGTGAAGCTCTACGCCCCCTACGTGTACGACGCGGTCAAAGTCATGGTGGCCGCCATGGTCAAAGCCAACTCCTCAGACCCGGTGAAATACCTGCCCGTGCTGGCCGCCACCGCCGACTACAAAGGTGTGACCGGCCCCATCGGCTTTGACGAAAAAGGCGACATCAAAAACGGCGCGTTGACCTTGATGACCTACAAAGGCGGGCAGCGGGTTGAGCTGGCTGTGATCCGTTGATTCGAGTCATCTCTTGAGTCTTGGGCTTTCCCCCGGGCGTTTTGTTACCGGGTTTGAGCCCAAATCGGGCCAAGTGCTCATCGCATCACAGCGATTTTTGTCACGCGTCGGGTGCGACCGGGTGTTGGGCCATGGCTTCCCAGGCTTTCACCAAGGCGGAGTGGTCGGACTGAGCGTGGCCTAGGGCGGCACAGACTTGCATCTGCTGTGCCACGCCTGCCGTTTGCGGCAGGGCGACGTTCATGGCCTTCGCGCCTTGCAGGGCCAGGTTGAGGTCTTTTTGGTGCAGGGCAATGCGAAAACCGGGGTTGAAGGTGCGCTTGACCATGCGCTCGCCGTGCACTTCCAGAATGCGCGAAGCGGCAAAGCCACCCATCAGGGCTTGGCGAATCTTGGCGGGGTCTGCGCCGGCTTTGGACGCAAACACCAGGGCTTCGCTCACCGCCGCAATGTTTAACGCCACAATGATCTGGTTGGCCACCTTGCAGGTCTGGCCGTCGCCGTTGCCGCCAATCAGCGTGATGTTCTTGCCCATCAACTCAAACAGGGGTTTGACGCGTTCAAACACCGCAGGCTCGCCGCCGATCATGATGGTGAGCGAGGCGGCCTTGGCACCGACTTCGCCGCCGGACACGGGCGCGTCCAAGTAGTCAGCGCCGAGGGCGTTGATTTTTGCGGCGAAAGCCTTGGTGGCAATCGGGTCGATGGAGCTCATGTCCACCACCACTTTGCCCTTGCCGTTTTGGCCCAGGCCGGCGGCAACGCCCTCTGCGCCAAACAGTACTTTTTCAACATCTGGGGTGTCGGGCACCATGGTGAAGATGATGTCGGCTTGGCTGGCCACGGCGGCTGGACTGGCGCAAGCCGTAGCACCGGCAGCCAGCAGGTCGTGCGGGATTTGGCTACGGGTGTTGACGAACAGCGTGTGCCCGCCCTTGATCAAGTTCAGGGCCATCGGCGTGCCCATGATGCCCAGGCCGATGAAGCCAAGTTTGAGTCCGGATTGCGTCATTTTTTCCTCAGAGGTTGTTGGATCAGTCAACCGCTGATTTTGCCCGATGTGATCAAGCGCAGCGCAGGGCCGCCCCAAGCCAGCTTAGCCCCCTCGGGGGGCAGAGAGTTACACGCAGTGAACGAACGTGGGGGTCATGTCTGCCCTTCAGTCAGCGTGTCCAGCTGGAAACGACCGCTTTTGTGCCAGAGCCAGGTGTCGGTGTAGGTCACACCGGCCAGTCGAATGGGGGCCGGGAAAGGGGACGCTGAACGCACAGTGCGCTCGATGTCGGCCATCACCTCTGGGGCGTGGCGGGGTGCGCGCATCCAATGGGTGGAGGTCACATGTCCGCGTGGATCAACCTCGACTTGCAAGACGCCAACGGCATAGAGCAGGGGCGGCATTTTCCCTTTGTAAATCCGGTCGCCATTCTTGCTGTAGAGGTGAGAAGCTGCGTCGCGCCGGTAGTCTTTGGGGGTGACAGCGTTTGAAATCTTGTCGGGCCGGGGTTGAGCGGCCACGGGTGGTGGCGCTTGGATGGGCCTGGGTGGCGCTGGCGTTGGGGGCGGAGCTGGGGCCAGCACGACCGGCGCAGGTGGCGGCCCTGAACACGCGGCGAGCAACACAGCGATGCCGGTTGCCGAGGAAGCCTGTAGCAGTTGACGTCTGTCGATGGCGGGTTTCATGGAGTTCCTGTTCGAAGTACAACGTTAAAAGGCGCGTGATCTGAATGCGCCTGAATGCACGTGGTGGGCTACTGTGCCACAAGGGCGGCATGGCTGGCGTGTCTTTGCGTGTCCAAACGTCACAGCCTGTAAGCCCTCCTTGTCGGTGGCCCATCAATCGGCGGTGATGCCCGCTGCCTTGATGGTTTTGGCCCAAAACGTGGTCTCGCGTTTGACGAGTTCGTCCAAAGCTTCAGGCGGCAAATAACGCAACTCAATACCGGCGGTGTTGGCGCGTGTTTTGGTCTCGGTTTGTTCCAGCGCTTGCTTGATCTGAGCACTGAGCTTGCTCACCACATCGGGCGGTGTGCCCGCAGGCGCGAAGATGCCAACCCAGGCTTCCAGCTCAAAGCCTTTGAGGCCCGCCTCTGCCGTGGTGGGCACGCTGGGCAGGCCCGGGTGGCGCGATTTGCCCGCAATGGCCAAGCCTTTGAGCTTGCCCGCCTGCACATGGCCCATGACAGAGGGCGGCGTGGTGATGAACACTTGCACTTGGCCGGAGAGCACGTCTTGCACGGCTGGGCCTGAGCCCCGGTAAGGGATGTGCACCATGCTGGTGTGCGTTTGCATTTTGAACATCTCGGTGCCGATGTGCGAGAGCGAGCCGTTGCCCTGCGAGGCGTAGCTCAGCTTGCCGGGGTTGAGCTTGAGGTAGCTGATGAACTCATTCAGATTATTGGCGGGCACCGAGGGGTGCACGGCAATCACATTGGTGGCCACGGTGACCAGTGCCACCGGCACAAAATCCTTTTGCGCCCAGGGCAGTTTAGGTGACAGCGAGGGGTTGCCCACGTGGTAGGCCGAGTAGGAGGTGAGCAGGGTGTAGCCATCCGGGTTTGCGCGTGCCACCAGGCTATAGGCCACATTGCCGCTGCCGCCGCCCTTGTTGTCCACCACCACCGATTGGCCCATCACGCGGGCCAGCGGCTCGCTCAACAGGCGGGCCGAGGCATCGACAAAGCCACCGGGTGGGTTGGGGACGACCAGGGTGACAGTTTTGGCCGGGTAGCCCTGCGCGGCGCACAGGCCACAGAGCAGGGTGGTGGCAAGGGTGGCCCAGGTGCGGGCGATGCGGTGGCTTGAAATCATGGCGTTGAATCGGTTGGTTGGGCTGGAAAAATAAGGCAGATGCGGGTGAGTTTAGAACGAGTTCGGGTGAGTTTAGGGCTTGTCACTCGATTCGGCATCAGTGATACTAGCGCTTGACCACGCACGACACGATGTGTGGCAGCCACACAGAAGAGACGTCGATGAAAAACACCACCCATCAACCTGTAAAACGGGACGCGCATGACCTCGTCTTGCGCAGCCTGCAATTGGAAAAAACGCTGGAAAGCTCAGGCGAATCCGTCGTCATCAAAGACCTCAACGCCGTTGTCACCTTCTGGAACCCGCAGGCCACCGCCCTCTATGGCTTCACTGCTGAAGAGGCTATTGGCCAACCCTTGCGTGACTTGCACGCCGCTGACCTGAGTGAAGAAGCCTACGCCCGGGTGCTAACCCGCGTGCGCTCCGGGCAACCCAGCACGGCCACCTCAGACCGCAAGAAAAAAAATGGTGAAGTCGTCCATGTGCTGATCCGCACCACGCCCTTGTTTGACGAAAACGGGGTGCTGGTGGCGGAGTCCACCATCACCCGCGATTTGAGCGACATCCGCCGTGCCGAAGACGCCTTGGAAGTCGCCAAAGCCGCACTCAAAGACAAGCTCACCGCCAACCGCAACCTCAAGACCGAAGTAGCCTCGCGCCGCAAATCCGAATTGGCCATGCGCGACATGAACCTGGCCATGGAGCGCACGGTGCAAAAAATGGAGATGCTGCACCGCGAGAACGAAACGCTGCTGCACCTGTCTGAGCTATTGCAGTCTTGCACCGATTGGGATGAGGCCCACGCCGCCGTGCTGGAGACCACGCAGCGGCTTTTCCCGGGAGTTCCTGGCGGGCTCTTCATCTACCGCGAATCGCGCGATGTGCTGATGCATGCCGTGTCCTGGGGCGATAGCTCGCCGACATCCGTGCTGCCCGAGCCCTTGCACCCAGAGGATTGCTGGGCTTTGCGACTCGGGCGTCCGCACAGCGTCAATTCCCCCAGCGCTTTTCGCTGTCGCCACCTGCACGGCAGCACTCAGCCGTCCATTTGCCTGCCTGTGCATGGCCAAGGCCAGGCTTTGGGCTTGCTGGTGTTGCGCGTGGATGCCGATGAAGACATTCAAACGCGCTTAACCGCACTGGCCAGCCGCATTGGCCCCGGCTTTGCCAATTTGAAACTTCGTGAATCCCTGCGCTCGCTGGCTTTGCGTGACACCCTGACCGGCCTGTACAACCGGCGCTACATGGAAGAGGCTTTAAAGCGCCTGTTCATCAGCAGCCGCCACAGCGACAAACCCTTCTCCATTCTCATGGTCGATATCGACCACTTCAAGCGCTTTAACGACACCTTTGGCCACGCCGCCGGTGACGCTGTGCTGGCTGCCATTGCCAAGTGCCTCAAAAACACCGTTCGCACCTCCGACTTTGCCTGCCGCTACGGCGGTGAAGAACTCGTGGTGCTGATGCCCGACACCAGCCTGGACAGCGCCATGGAGCGGGCCGAAGCCATTCGCATGGCGATTCGTGAGAGCAGCATCACCCATGACGGGCAAACCCTGCCCGCCTGCACGGCGTCCTTTGGCGTGGCCGTTTCCCCGACCCATGGCGACAACACGCCCGATTTGTTCAAAGCCGCCGACGCGGCTCTGTACCGCGCCAAGGCCGAGGGGCGTGACCGCGTGTGCGCGGCCGAGGCGGTAACCCCCTCGCTGGCTGAGGCCTCCAAAGCCGTCTCCAAGGCGGCGTCTAAGACGGCTTCCAGCGCAGCTTGAACGCGTGAATTTGATTGAGACTTAATGAGCCACCCGAACCCGCAAACCCACCCTCGCGAATTCCTCACCCACCTGTACACCGCCGCCGTGCAACGCGCCCTGCCGCTGCACACCATGGCCGCGCATTTGCCACTCCCACCCAAGGGCCGCACCGTCGTCATCGGCGCGGGCAAGGCCGGTGGCTCCATGGCCCAGGCGTTAGAGGCCTTGTGGCCCTCTGATGCGCCCTTGAGCGGCCTGGTGGTCACGCGCTATCACCACATACCGCCGCGCCCACCTGGCCTTGTCTCGCGCATCGAGATTATCGAAGCGGCGCACCCGGTGCCTGATGCGGCGGGTTTGGCTGCATCGCAACGTATCCTCGACTTGGTTCACGGCTTGACCGCTGACGACCTGGTGCTGTGCCTGATCTCCGGCGGCGGATCGGCCCTGCTGACTCTGCCTGCGGATGGCTTGACGCTGGCCGAGAAGCAGCGCATCAACAAAGACCTGCTCAACAGTGGCGCCAACATCGGTGAGATGAACTGCGTGCGCAAGCACCTCTCGCGCATCAAGGGTGGTCGCTTGGGCGCGGCCTGTGCGCCCGCCCGCGTAGTGACCTTGACCATCAGCGATGTGCCGGGAGACGACCCCTCCGTTATCGCCAGCGGGCCGACCGTGGCGGACGCCAGCACCTGCGCCGACGCACTGGCAATATTGAAGCGCTATGGCATTGCGTTGCCGCCAACGGTGCACACCGCGTTGGCGCAGGGTGCGCTGGAAACTCCTAAACCGAATGACCCCGCCTTCAACGGCCATTCGGTTCGCATGATGGCCACACCGCAAGAGTCGCTGGAGGCGGCGGCGGCGGCTGCGCGTGACGCAGGTCTCAACGCCTACATCTTGAGCGATGAAATGGAGGGCGAATCGCGCGAGGTGGGCAAGGTGCATGCGGCCCTGGCACGCGCTGTTGCCCGCGTGCATTCGCAGACAGTTTCACCGACTAAAGGTCTGGCCTTCATCAAACCCTGCGTCATCCTCAGCGGAGGTGAAACCACGGTCACGGTGCGCCCTGTGTCCGCAGGTGGCGTGCGGGGTAAGGGTGGTCGCGCGGGCGAGTTTTGCCTGGGGCTGGCGCTGGGCTTGCAGGGTCAGGCGGGCGTGTACGCGCTGGCGGCCGACACCGACGGCATTGACGGCATGGAGGACAACGCCGGTGCTTTTGTTGAGCCCAGCACGCTGGCACGCGCGCAGGCCTTGGGGCTCAAGGTGACTGACAGTCTGGATCGCAACGACGCCTACGGTTACTTCTCTGCCTTAGGTGACCTCGTCATCACCGGGCCAACCCACACCAATGTCAATGACTTTCGGGCCTTGCTGATCTTGTAGGCTGTTTCTGGCGTTTCAGGGCAAACCTTGATCCTGCTCAAAGCAGGTTTTGCGCAAGCCGGGCAAAGTCACGCCCATGCTACCTACAGAATTTATCGAGCAAGCCAGTGAAGTGCGAACGGTCGCGCCGGGCTCGGTGTTGCTTAAAAGAGGCGTCACCTCGGACTGCGTCATGCACGTCGAATCGGGCCGGGTGGCCATGGGCGTCACGGGCGGTGATGGCTTAACACATCAGCTCGGTGAAGTCGAAGGCCCGTTTTGGCTAGACGCCACAGACGCTGTTCTGGCCCAGCCCAGCGTGGTCGATGCCGTAGCCGAATCTGAGGTGCGTTTGCGGCGCACGCCACTGTCCAAATTCCGTCAATCATTGAGCGAGCTGCCTGCCTCGGCTCAAATGGTTTTGCACGATGTGGCGCAGGCGCACCGGCAACAGACTGAGCTGGCAGTCAGCCGTCTGGCCAAAGATGCGGAAGCCCGTTGTGCGGAGTGGCTACTCCAGCATGCGCAGGCCAGTGACGTCGGGGTGCAAGCCGTACTACTGCGGCAAACCAAGGGCACGCTGGCCGCGCAGTTGGGCATTGCGCCGGAAACTCTCTCACGTGTGCTGCGTCACTTGCGTGAGCGCAGCCTGATCAGCGGCACCGGGCGCGCTTTGAAACTGCTCGACCCCAGAGGTTTGCGTCGCTTGGCAGGGGTTTGAGCGTGGCGTAGTGCTGCTCCGCCCGGATCTATTTCCGTTATTGACGTTTCCTCAGATGATGACAAGCGAGGCCTTTTTGTTCTCATTACCTGGAGAAAACATGAAAAAGTTATTTTCTACCATTGCTGTTTGTATTTTTTCGCTGGGTGCATTTGCGAATGAAAGCGGACTTCTGGACAATAACGCGGGCATCATTACAAAGCCCAGCAATTATTCAGTGTCCGACACGATGGATCGTGTGGAAGCTGCGGCCAAGAGTGTGGGCGCAAACGTCTTTGCTCGAATCGATTACCTACAAATGTCGAAAAAGGTCAATGTGGATATCCGGCCCAATCAATTGCTTATCTTCGGTCGAGGGGCAGGCGGTCCATACATCATTAAGGAAGCACCGCTTGCCGGCATAGACATTCCGTTCAAGGCTTTGGTCTGGGAAGACTCGCAAGGAAAGGTCTGGGTGAGCCACACGAACGGTAGTTTCATCGACATGCGATATGCGGTGAAGGGAGCTGCGTCCTATGTCAAAAATATCGATGAGACGATAGAAAAAATAATGAACGAGGCCCTCAAGTAGAAGGACTAACCCGTTGCTACAGCCGACGCGTAAAAACGCGCGGCTGGGTGCGCTACGTCAATCGGCCGAAATTTTTCTCTCTTTGATGATGGCCCCAAAGCGCTGGTTGTCCTCTGCTGCCTTGGCGGCAAATTCAGCCGGGGTGATGGGCAGAGCTTCACCGCCCAGAGCGGCAATGCGGTCTTTCACGGCCTGCGTGCCCAGGATGCGGTTGATCTCCTGGTTCAGCCGCGCAATCACCGGGGCAGGGGTGGCTGATGGGGCGTAAAAACCAAACACGGTGTCGGCGTCAAAACCCTTGAGACCGGCCTCGCTCAGCGTAGGTGCATCGGGGAACAACGGCGAACGCTTGGGGCTGCCCACGGCCAGCAGCTTGAGCTTGCCTGCACGCACCTGGTTCAGGCCAATGCCCGGATCAAAGTAAAAATCAATCTGCCCGGCCAGCAGGTCTTGAAGCGCAGGGGCCGCGCCCCGGTAAGGCACGTGCACGGCAAAAATGCCCGCCTGGCTTTTCAACATCTCACCCGCCAAATGCGGTGAACTGCCGTTGCCGGGTGAGCCGTAAGACAGCTTGCCGGGGTTGGCTTTGGCGTAAGCGATGAACTCGGCGATGGTGTTGACCGGCACACCCGGACGGCTGACCAAAAACACCAGCACCCGGGCCGCTGCAGCCACCGGCGTCAAGTCTTTGGCCGGGTCAAACGACATCTTGGCGTAGATGTGTGGGTTCACCGACACCATGCCGCCGGAGCTCATCAGTAGCGTGTAGCCATCGGCCGCTGATTTGGCCACCACGTCGCCGCCAATATTGCCGCCCGAGCCGCCCCGGTTCTCCACCACCACGGGCTGCCCCAGCGCTTCTTGCAAGGGCTGGGCCACGATCCGCGCAATCTGGTCGGCCGCGCCGCCGGGCGGGAAGTTGACGATGACTTTGATGGGCTTGGCGGGCCAGCTTTGCGCGTAGGCCGAGGGCATCAGGGCGGGTAGGGTGCCAGCGGTCACGATCAAGGTCGTGATGAGGGTGCGGCGAATGAGATAGGCTTTCATCAAATGTCTCCTTGTGTGTTTTAACGTGGCTTGCTCATGTGCGGGTTCTTCACCCAGCGAATCGGTTGCGCTTTGAGTGGGCGCGCGGCCACGCCGTGTTGCACCAGGGTGCGGTCCAGCGCCTGGCCTGCGTCGTCGGCCAGGGCGGCGTTGCGGGCGGCGGCGATGGCCAGTGCGCGCTCCTCTTGCGAGGCAAAGTTTTGAGATTTTGCCAGGTGCTCCATGATGTGCAGTAGGTTGTCCTTGCCGCGCTCATTGGTGCTGCCATAGCCTTTGATGAGTCGTCCGCACTGCGCCAGTTCATACCCTGTTTGCCAATGGGCACGCATGCCTGCGACGACGCTGGCAAGCCACTGGTCGATTAATGACTGTTCGGTGTGGAAACGGCTGCCCAAGGGCCGCAGCCACTTGAAGCTGGCCAAGGTCCGCAAGGCCAGCATGCCCAGCACCGAGTGCGTGCCGATTTTGAGCGGCAGCGCCCACGGGTCTTTGCCCCGGTTGATGCGGGCACGATCCCATTGCGTTAAGCGATTTGCAAGACCACGCGGGAGCAGCGCAGCGAACTCAGGCACGCCGGGTTTGAAATGGTCATAGACCTGCAGCAAATCGTCATCGCCCAACTTCACCTCGCCCTTGACCCGCGCCCAGCGCTGCGCCCGGCTTTTCAGATCAGCCACCCGCACGATGTCGTCAAACGCCATCCACAAGGCCAGCCAGCGCGCCATCTCCAGCGTGATCGCGTAGTGGTGGGCGGCGGCGGGGTCGGCTGCACGCTCGGCTTGCAGCACCTGTTGCAGGCGCTCGATGTAGCGCGCCGCGTAGGCGGGGCCTTGGTAGTCCAGCAAGCGCGCATGGCCCAGTGCCAACAGCACGTGAACTTGGGGTGGGAAGAGGGTGGCTACATCCGTCGCTAACGTGGGTGTGGCGCTACTTGGTTCCTCTTCATCAGAGAGCCGTTGCTGTAGCTGACGGGTTTGACCGAGCTGACTTTGCAATACCTCAAAACCGCTGGCAAAGCCGCGCAAGCTGGCTTCCGTGCCCTTGCCCCCGGTCCGGATGGTCGCCTCATAGGCTGCACGCGGGAAGGGGAAAAGTCCGCTGCCCGCAATCGCCCCCAGCATCACCGCGCTGACGATGGTGCCACTGGTGCGCGCCATCTCACCCATGTCGAACACATGGTGCTCGCGGCTGTGGGTGCGCACGATCTCCAGCAGCGTGGCGCTGTCGGTGCGGCCATCGCTCATCTGCATGCGTTCTTGCGTGGTGAAGCTGCGGTTGCTGGCTGTGATGACCCGTGTGCGCACGCCTGAGCTCATGCTGTTGCCGATCTGGCGTGTGGTCTCCAGTAACTCAGACGACACCAACGCGTCCAGGTTGCCCGGCACCGGGTACAGGCTGAGCACCGGGCGTTTTCCACCCAGCTCGCTTAAGCGCACGGGAAACACTTCGACGTAATACGTAGTGGCCCCGGTGCGCTGCGCCACGCCGGGGATGGACGTGCTCTGCGCCGCAAAGCCACAGGCCCGCGCCGTGTCCATCAGCCACTCCGACAAAACGCCGCCGCCTTCGCCGCCCAGGGCGCAGATTAAAAGGGTGATAGGGTGTTG
>CANCDA010000031.1 GCA_947374705.1 Comamonadaceae bacterium
GGCATGGGCGTGTTGCCCTTGCAGTTCAAGGGCGCGGATTCTTGGGAAATTTTGGGGCTCAAAGGCGACGAGTTCATCGACATCCTCCCCCACCCCGCGCTCAAACCCCAAAGCGACGCCCGCATGCACATCACCTATGATGACGGCACCGAGAAAGACGTGCTACTCACCCTGCGCATCGACACCCCGATCGAGGTGGACTACTACCGCAGCGGCGGCATCTTGCCTTATGTGCTGCGGCAGTTGCTGGCGTGAAGAAATTCCCTTAGTCACAGAAAACTTCTTTGAGCATGTCCGTGCAATGCTGGATAGCTGCCACTATATGCGGGATGGACTCTGCCACTTCGGCTTCACGCCGGATCACCATCTCGGCGGTCAATATCAGCCGCTGCACCCGGTCACGCGGGTCAGCCACCTGGCATACCTTGGCAAAATCCAACAACCCCTGGCGGGCCGCAAAGAATGACTTCTGCCCACACAAATCCAAGGCCAGCACGTCCTCAGGAATGTAGGCCGTGGTGTTGACCAGATCGAACGCTGGCGCAAGGCGGCAATCGCTGGTGGTCGGGTCGGTATAAAGCAGGCCAAAGTTTTTCAGATGCGCATCACCATTGCCCACCACGCAAGACAGCGCCACCATATCGAAAAGCGCTTGCAAGGACGATATGACATGGGGGCCAGAGGCAAACGCCTCAACCAACTTGGCCACATGGGTATAACTCGTTTTGTATTTCTCACGCGATGAGAACCCGGCCAACGCTGCCATGTCCTCAAACCCAATGGGGGTGCCATCCGGCGTTCTGTCAAACCGCTGCATGACAAACAGCTCTTTGTTGTCTGACAAATGGAACTCTGGCACTGCCAAGCCTGATTCCTTGGCGATACTCATGCAGAGAAACTCGTTCGCTGCCAAGCCTGGGTATTCCTGGCGGCCACTTTTCACAATCAAGTCTGACGTGCGCACTGTGGCCTTGGAGGACACGGACTCCATCGCATCGGGTTTCAATACTGGTGCCACCACCTGTGGCACCAACACCTTGGGCTGCACACCCGAAATGCCGGTGCGGTAGATGTACTTGTCCACCAGTTCGGCAAACAAACTCTCCGTGCCGTCCCAGGCCAGTATTTCACTCAAGCGCTCGCCTTTGCCTTGGGCACCGACCAACGGATTCACAAAATCCGATTGCACGGCAACGCGGCCAATGGGCGCTTGCCCGCCGGACAGGGCCAGCAGCAGCATCGGCTCCAGATTGACGATTTTGGCCAAGCGGTTTTGCAACTCCTCCAACAAAAAACCCTCTGGCAAATTCATTTGAAAGATTGGGTGCAAAGCGGCATGGGCATACTGCGCTTTGCGTACCGGCATGGTGAGGCTGACCGCCGCGTCGGCGACTACTGGGCCGTAGCCAAATAAAAACTGCCCCTTCTCCTGGGTCAACTCTCCCGCATCGCCCTGGGGCGTGCTGACGCGCAGGTGCGTGGCTGCCGTCATTGAAAGTCTTTCAGTTCATCCAGCGTGGGCCGGGTGCGGGGCGACAAGGTCAACTCTGCACCCAGTGCACCAGCCAGCCGGGCGTAGCTTTCCATGGCCACCGAACTGCGCCCGGCTTCCATCTCGATCACCTTCAAACGCGTCACACCCGCCAAGCGCGCCAGCGCCTCTTGGGTCAAACCCCGGTTAGTGCGCATCGCTTTGAAGGCTTGCCCCAGCTTTTGGAGATGAAAGGACTTGTCCATGTATCGATAATAATACTTTTTATTAAATTTGATCCATAAAATATACATTTCGTAAAATGTGCAGGCCTGAAGCGCGCGTTTATGATTCTTTTCATGAACAGCCCCTTCGACCCCATCAAAATCGGCATCGTCTCCATCAGCGACCGCGCCTCCAGCGGCGTGTACCAAGACCAAGGCCTGCCCGCCCTGCAAGACTGGCTCACTCGTGCCCTGCAAAACCCCATTCGCTTTGAGCCGCGCCTGATCCCCGACGAACAAGTCCGCATCAGCGCCACGCTGATCGAGCTGGTCAATGTCGGCTGCAACTTGGTGCTCACCACCGGCGGCACAGGCCCGGCCCTGCGCGACGTGACGCCCGAAGCCACCTTGGCCGTGGCGCACAAGGAAATGCCCGGTTTTGGCGAGCAGATGCGCCAGATCAGCCTGAAGTTCGTCCCGACGGCGATCTTGTCGCGCCAGGTGGCGGTGATCCGTGACCAAAGTTTGATCATCAACCTGCCGGGCCAACCCAAGGCTATCCAGGAAACGCTGGAAGGCCTGAGGGACGCGCAAGGCCAATCCCTCATGCCCGGCATCTTTGCCGCTGTGCCCTACTGCGTGGATTTGATCGGCGGGCCGTACATGGAGACGAACGACGCTGTGTGCAAGGCGTTTCGGCCCAAGTCGGCCATCCGCCCCGTCAGCTCGAACTAGCCCCGCCACACACGGTCCATCACCATGCCGCTGTCCCATCTGTTATTGGCGCTGGCTGTGGTGGCGGTCTGGGGCACCAACTTCGTCGTCATCAAAGGCGCACTGGCCGATCTGCCGCCTTTGCTGCTGGCCACACTGCGTTTTACCTTTAGCGCCCTGCCCTGGCTGCTGTGGGTGCGCCGCCCAGCCGTGGCCTGGCGCTATCTCGTCGCTTACGGAACGTTGATGGGCGGGCAATTCGGGCTGCTGTTTTTCTCCATGCGCCACGACATCACCCCGGGCTTGGCGTCGCTGGTTATCCAGTCGCAAGTGTTCATCACGCTGGTGCTGGTGGCGCTGTGGCAGCATGAAAAGCTTCTGCGTTTGCAGCTCGCTGGATTGACCCTGGCCACGCTGGGCATGGTCACCATAAGCTGGCAAAGCATCGTCCATGGCGATGCGAGCGTCACCCCATGGGGCTTGGCGCTGGTATTGGTTGCTGCGCTATGCTGGGCCTTGGCCAATCTCGTTTCACGCGCCATCGGACGCATCGACATGCTCGGCTTCATCGTCTGGAGCAGCATGTTTGCCGTGCCGCCCGTACTGGCTTTGAGCCTGCTGGTGGAAGGGCCGCAGGCCATCTTGCAGGCCTTGCCCCGTGCGGGTTGGGCAACTTGGTCCGCCGTGGCTTGGCAGGTAGCGGGCAACACGCTGTTTGGCTTTGGCGCTTGGGGCTGGTTGATGGCCCGACACCCCGCTGCCACCGTGACGCCCATGGCGCTTTTGGTGCCCGTGTTCGGCATGGGCGCGTCTGCGCTGTTGTTGGCCGAACCTCTACCGCTGTGGAAGCTGGCTGCGGCTAGCATGGTCATGGGTGGATTGGGTCTGAGCGTCTTCAGCGCACGTCAGGTCAGGTCACTCGCCTTTATGACAAGCAAGTCATACCCAGCAATTTGGCGGCCTTAGTCAATCGCGTATCAAAACACGCGAAACAGATAGCAGATTGCGCAATGCGTCCGGTTTCAAAAGCAGCCGCAAGCTGGATGCTGTCATAGCCGCGCAGCGCAAATGTGTCGGCATATTCCCCCGCTCTTTCGACCAAAGGCTGGTCTATCTCCAGCACCACAAAACGCGGCCAATCTGCGGCAAGCGCAACTTTAGCTAGTTCAATAGTAGCGGCATCTTCAGGAACTTCTCTCGCCCGTCTGGACAGCGCAGCATGGGCTTCTGCCCAGGCAATTCGGCATACCGCGACAGCGTTCGTCTCAAGAACGCGCGCCTTCAGCGCGTCGCTCTCTGGCTCTGCAATGTAGAGCTTCACCAAGGCCGACGTGTCGCAGAATAAGATCATCCGCGATCATCCAGCACCATTTTGGAAACGAGCGTGCCTTTTTGTTGCAGCACCAGCCTTGCACCTTCAGGCTTGCCGCCCTGCCAGCTTGCCGCGCCCGCCGCCAACAAGCGCGATACAGGCGATCCATCGACGGGTAAAACACCCGCAAGCCGTGCGACCACCTTGCGATGCGAGGTTAATTCAATGAGTTGACCCGACTGCGCTTGGCTCACGTACTGCGCTAAATGCGACTTAAATTCACGCATTGAAACCTGCATAAGTGACCTTTTATAGATTTTTCACAAGGTAATTGTGACCTCTATTGCAACCTTGTCAATGTGCTTGTCGCCTTTGTTGCCAGAGCAGACAAAAAACTGTATACCTACTTCCCCACCAATTGATTCAACTTTGCCGCCTCAAAGTTCTCGCTGCGGGCCGCGTCACCGGGCACGCAACTCGGTGTGGATTGTCCCTTTGAGAGTTGCTCAATCGCTTGCCACAGCAGGGCAATTTGGTGCTCTTGCGAAGATGCGTTGTCAATCAGGCCGCGCATGGCCTGGCTCAAGGGGTCGTCGTTTTGCGTGACGCCGTAGGCTGAGAAGCCCAGGCGGGAGGCGGTTTCTTCGCGTTTGAGGTCTGATTCGGCTTCGATAATGCGCGCTGGGTTGCCCACGGCCGTGGCCCCTGGGGGCACGGGTTTGGTGACCACCGCGTTGGAGCCAATACGCGCCCCATCGCCCACGGTAAAGCCACCCAATACTTTGGCCCCTGCACCCACCACCACGTCGCGGCCCAGCGTGGGGTGGCGCTTGGCGCCTTTGTACAGCGAGGTTCCACCCAAGGTGACGCCGTGGTAGATGGTGCAACCACCGCCCACTTCGGCGGTTTCGCCAATGACCACGCCCATGCCGTGGTCGATGAACACGCATGGGCCGATTTGGGCTGCAGGGTGAATCTCAATGCCGGTAAGGATGCGCGAGCAGTGCGCGATGAAACGCCCAAGCCACTTCAAACCATGGCTCCAGCACCAGTGGGCACGGCGGTGCAGAAACAGCGCGTGCAGGCCGGGGTAGCAGGTCAATACCTCCCAGGCGGTGCGGGCGGCCGGGTCGCGATCAAGGATGCATTGGATGTCGGAGCGAAGTCTGGAAAACATGTTGGAAGTCTATCCTTTTGCGGACACTGAGGCGCGCGCCGCCACGTCCAACATGGCTTTGGCCACGCCGCGCAGGATATGGATTTCTTCTTGCGTTACTTCTGCGCGGTTGAACAACTGGTTCAGGCGGGGCATGAGTTTTTTGGGTGCGGCAGGGTCGAGAAAGTCAATGGCTACAAGGGCTTGCTCCAAGTGCTTGAGCATGCCTGCGACTTGCTGAGCGTCTGCTAGAACAGCCTTGGCGGGCTGGGGAGAGGACGAAGCAGATGCCGGGGGCTCATACGCTGCGCTTTTTGAAATCGCCCCCGACATCCGCTTCGCCCCCTCCCCGGCGTTTTCAAACGTTCCGGATTTGGCAGTCAAAGCCAGCCGCCAATCGTAGGCAATGACTTGCAAAGCAGCCGCCAGATTAAGCGAGCCAAAACTGGGGTTGGTAGGGATGCTCAGGCAGGCGTGGCAGCGGTACACGTCTTCATTGGTCATGCCAAAGCGCTCGGAGCCAAACAAGAAGCCCATGCCTTGCTCGTTACCCGTCGTTTCAAGGTCATTTTCTTCAATTAAATCGGGCTGTAGTGCTTTATTTATAGGCGTAAGCAGCTCCTTATTTAATAGCGACTCAAAATGTTCCCTAGGGGTCACCGTGGGCGGGCCGAAGTCACGCGGCGTCATGGCGGTGGCGCACAGGTGGGTCATGCCGTCCAGCGCCTCGTCCAGCGTGTCCACGATGCGAGCATTGGCCAGCACGTCCAGCGCGCCACTGGCGCGCTGGATGGTTTCCTCGCGGCGCAACACATTGGCCCAGCGTGGGGCCACCAGCACCATCTCGCTAAAGCCCATGACCTTGATGGCTCGCGCCGCCGCACCCACATTGCCCGCGTGACTGGTGTTGAGCAGGATAAAACGGGTGCGCCAAGGTGAAGTTTGAAGAGGGGTAAGCATAAGCAAAGGGCTTGGACGGGTAAAATAAAGCTATTGTCGCTGCCCGCATCGCCGTGCAGATTTTTGATCTTAATCAGTTGGGGACAGGACTAAAGGTCTGTCCCACACGCTATAAAACTTATGTCCTCACCCAACCTCCACCCCATGATCAATGTGGCCATCAAGGCCGCCCGCGCCGCTGGCTCCATCATCAACCGCGCCGCGCTCGATCTGGAAGCGGTGCGGATTTCGCAAAAGCAGGTCAACGACTATGTGACTGAAGTTGATCACGCCAGCGAGCAAGCCATCATCGAGACACTGCTCACAGCCTACCCCGGCCACGGCATCATGGCTGAAGAATCGGGCAGCGAGCAGGGTGCCAAGGACTCCGAATTCGTCTGGATCATCGACCCGCTGGACGGTACCACCAACTTCATTCACGGCTTCCCCTTTTACTGCGTCAGCATTGCGCTGGCCGTCAAGGGCAAGATCGAGCAGGCCGTGGTGTACGACCCTACCCGCAACGACCTCTACACCGCCACCAAAGGGCGCGGTGCGTTTGTCAATGACCGCCGCCTGCGCGTGAGCAAGCGCACCGATCTGCGCCAGTGCCTGCTGGCCACCGGCTTCCCCTTCCGCGAGGGCGACAACTTCAAACAGCACCTGGCGATTTTGGGCGACATCATGCCGCGCACGGCCGGTCTGCGCCGCCCAGGTGCGGCAGCCTTAGATTTGGCCCATGTGGCTGCTGGTTTAACCGATGGATTTTTTGAAACCGGCCTTCAACCTTGGGACGTAGCGGCAGGCTCGCTGCTGGTGACCGAGGCAGGTGGCTTGGTAGGCAACTTCACCGGTGACTCCAACTTTTTGGAGCAAAAAGAATGTCTGGCAGCCGCACCGCGCCTCTATGGCCAGTTGGTGCCCATCTTGGGTAAGTACAGCAAGTTTGCAAGCGCAGGTGAAAAGGCGGGCGTGCGCCAAGCGGCACAGGCCAGCGCCACACCTGCTTCTCCCGCTGCAACCACCGCACCCATCGAAACACCTTTCGAATAAGCAAGGGCGAAGCTGAAGGGGCTTGCCCCTCAGCCCTCAGATTCGAAACTCAATCAGGAATGGCCCCGGCTTGGCGCAGACCGACTTGAACACGTCGGCAAACTGCTCCAGCGTGTCCACCGAGCAGCTCTCCACCCCCATGCCCTGGGCCAGCTTGACCCAGCCCAGCGTTGGGCGGCCCAAGTCAAACAAGTCACTCGACACCGGCCCCGACGTCGCACCGACAGCCACCAGCTCACCTTGCAAAATCTTGTACACGCTGTTGGCAAACACCACATTAACGATGTTGAGCTTGTGCCGTGCTTGCGTCCACAGCGCTTGCAGGCAGTACATGCCCGCGCCGTCAGCTTGCAGGCACACCACTTGGCGCTCTGGGCTGGCGATGGCCGCCCCGGTGGCGCAGGCAAAGCCATGGCCGATGGCTCCACCAGTGAGCTGTAACCAGTCATGCGGGGCGGCGTTGTGGGTGTACTCAAACAAGGGACGACCTGAGGTAACGGCGTCTTCGGCGACGATGCAGTTCTCAGGCAATAAAACGCCCAGCGTGCTGGCGAATTTCTCGGCTTCAAAGCGCCCAGACATGAGTTGCGGCTGACGGGTGGACGGCACGATGGGCACGGCCTCAGGCGCACCCAATTCGTCGGCCAAATCTCTGAGCGCGCCCACCAAATCCTGCTCAGGCCGCGCCAGCACATGAAACTGCGTGCCCGGTGCAGCCAATGAATTGGGCCGCTCTGGGTAGGCAAAAAACGGGGCTGGCGGTTTAGCACCCACCAAGATGATGTGCTGAAAAGGTTTGAGCAGCTCCAGCGCCTGATTGATGCCATAGGGCAAGCGGTCTATCGGCAAGCGCCCAGCCCCTCGTGGCAGACGCGCAACATGGGTGGGCGTGCGCAAGGCCGCGCCCGTCATGTGGGCCACGCGCTGTGCGGATAGCAGGCCCGCTTCGGTCAAACCCTCACCCGAAATCAACAGCAGTGCGGGCTGGCGGGTGCGCAAGACTCGGGCAATCGCCTGGATGTTGTCCGGGCTGGTGGGCTGGCGCTGTGGCACGGCCAAGGGTGTGCCGACTTGTCCGCCTGCGCTCCAGCTCGCATCGGCGGGCAGCACCAGTGTGGCGATTTGGCCGGGTGGCGTAAGCGCGGCCTGCACGGCGGCAGCGGCGTCGGCCCCCACCGATGGCGCGCTCATGCTGGTGCGCACCCAATGCGAAAAAGGCCGGGCGATGCCTTCAACGTCAGAGGTCAGTGGCGTGTCATAAGGCCGGTGCGCCAGGGCATGGTCACCCACAATATTCACCATGGGTGAAAAGGCGCGTTTGGCGTTGTGCATGTTGGCTAGGCCGTTGGCCAGCCCTGGCCCGCAATGCAAGAGCGTGGCCGCAGGCTTGCCCGCCATGCGGGCGTAGCCGTCAGCGCAGCCAGTCACCACCGTTTCAGCCAAGCCCAGCACACAGTTCATGCCTTTGACTTCATCGAGCGCGGCGACAAAATGCATCTCCGATGTGCCAGGGTTGGCAAAACAGGTATCAATACCGCAGGCCAGTAGCGTGCGAACCAGGCTTTCAGCGCCGTTCATGGGGTGTCCTTTTCAAGCAGGGAATGATTAACTGGCCATCAACTGCGCTTCAGGCGTGTCGTTGATGGTGGTGCGCCGCAGCTCGCGCCGCTCGGCAATGTCGTAGCGGCGACCGCGGTGCAAGGTGCTGCGGTTGTCCCAGATGACGAGGTCACCCTCCTCCCATTCATGGGTATAGACGAAGGGTCTTTGCGTGGCGTGTTCGAGCAAATCCATCAAATACATACGGCTCTCGGCCACCGGCCAACCGATGATTTGCCGCGCATGCACGCCGACGAACAAGAGCTTGCGCCCGGAGCCGGGGTGGGTGTCGGCCAGCGGCCAGACGGCGGGTGGGATCGCCTTTTTTTGCTCGTCGGTGTAGGCGTCGTCACCCAACAGCAGGCGGGTGTGCAGTGCAAAGTGCTCAGCGTGGAGGTCTTGAATTTCGTCCCGCGTGCGCTGAGGCAGCGCGTCGTAGGCGGCGCGCAGATCGGCAAATTCGGTGTTGCCGCCCCAACTGGGGGTGACCACCGCGTGCAGCATGGAATACGCGGCGCGCGGCTTCATGAAAGAGCTGTCGCTGTGCCAGAGTTGGTTGGCAAAGTTGGACAGGTTTTTGGGTGAATCTCGGCCTGCCACATGGCCCTGAGCGTCCACGTTGGAGATGTCGATCAAGCGTTCATCTTCCAGCCGCTCCTTGCGCTGGAAGACACGCTTCAAACCAATGTCCAAGGGGCCGAAAGACTGGCTGAAATCGAGCTGCTGCTGCGCCGTGAGCGGCTGGCCGCGCCACACGAGCACACCGTACTGGTTCATCGCGGCGTTGATGGCCTTGTGGTCTGTTTCCGACAAGGGCTGGGTGAGGTCGATGCCGCTGGCTTGCGCGCAAAACAGGGGGTGGAGGGGTTTGAGTTGGAGGGGCATGGCCGGGCTCTTGATCTTGGTTTGTGGTTGGGTATTGGTGTGAATTTATTCGGACTCAATCTTGGCTTCGGTCACGACACGGTTCCACTTCTTCATCTCTTGCAGGATGAAGGCGTCGAACTGCTCGGGCTTGCTATCGACCACGTCCATGCCCATTTCTTCGATGCGCTTCCTGATGTCTGGCGAGGCCAGTACCCGAGAGGTGTCAGCTTGAATTTTCTGAACCACGGCTTTGGGCGTGCCGCTGGGCACGATGAAGCCCAACAAAGCGCTGACGTCAAAGCCGGGCAGCACCTCTGCCACCGTGGCGTACTGAGGGAAACCGGGCACTCTTTTCTCGCCCATCGTGGCAATCAGCTTCATGCGAGCAGCCTTGACGTAGGGCAGGATGGACAAGAACGGATCAACCACCAGATCAATGCGCCCACCCATCAGCTCGGTGTGCGCTGGCGCGCTGCCTTTCATGGGGGCGTGCAGCATGTCAAAGCCCGCCTCGCGCTTGAGCAGTTCGGCCCCCAAGTGCGTGGTGCTGCCCGCGCCGGGCGTGCCGTAGGTGAGCTTGCCGGGGTTCTTTTGGGCGTAGGCGATCAACTCGGGCAAGCTGTTGAAGGGGGCGTCCGGGCGGGCCACGATGGCCAATTGAAAGTTGGCCAACTGCGTCACGCCCATGAGGTCTTTGCTGGTGTTGTAGGGCAGGCTTTTGCGCAGCGTGGGGTTGACGGCGAATGAGGAGTTGACCATGCCAATGGTGTAGCCGTCGGGCTTGGACTTGGCCACAAAATCTGCTCCGATGACCGTGCCCGCACCGGGCTTGTAGTCGAGCACCACGGGCTGACCCCACAGCTCTTGCAGCTTCATGCCGATCATGCGCCCGATGGTGTCGGTGGGGCCACCGGGTGGGAAGGGAACGATGATTTTGACCGGCGCTTTAGGGAAGTCTTGCGCTGAGATGGGCAGTGCTACCAAAGCAAGCCAAGCGGCTGCAAGTGCGCACAGCGGGCGAATGAAAAAAGGATGCATAAGGGTCCTGATGATTCGCAAATCAGTATAAGTATTTTTAAACGCTAACCGTCCCTATCGACGATAGCTCACCCAGACTTAAATCAACGCCAGCATCAGGGCGACCCGCGCCTTCACCGGCGTTAACCCCTGCGAATCCTGAAATACAGCACCTGACTTAGCCCCAGCCGACGCCAAAAGGCATCGACTGGCAATCACCACCCGCACCCCTGCCGCCTGCGCCCTGCGCAAGGCCACCTCCAGAGCGTAATGGAGCGTGCCATTGCCCGTAGCCGCCACCACCAAGCCCTGCACCGCTGGCGCGTCAAAGCGTTGCGCCACATCGGCTGCCACCAGCGCATCCACCGTTGCGCCCTGCGTTGCTGCGTGGCTCATCACGATCTCCACGCGCGGCCATTGCCGCAGGCTTGCTATATTTTCTATAGCCTTTTGTTCCCATTTAAATTGGGCTACAGGCCAATTTCCCTCTAAAAAAACCTGCCCATCCTGCACACGCCCCACAAGCGGTTCATCCCCTGAGCTGAAAGCATTCAGGCGAGTTGGATGTACTTTTTGCACTGCCTTCGCCCCATGAATGTTGCCTGCACAGACCACAACAACACCCCGCGCACCGGAATGCGCGGCCACGGTCAAAGCATCCTTCAGATTCTGCGGACCATCGGCATCCGCCGCCGTAGCAGGCCGCATAGCGCAGGTCAGCACGATGGGTTTGCTGGGTGACAACACTGCATGCAACAAATAAGCCGTCTCCTCCAGCGTGTCAGTGCCATGGGTGATGACCAGCCCCTGAACATCAGGCTGGGCCAGCCAGTGAGTGCATCGCAAGATCAAACGCTGCCAGATTTCAGTATCCATGTCTTTGCTATCAATTTGCGCCACCTGCTCCGCGAGCAGTTCGCAGGGCAGCTGCGCAAGCCCAGGCACAGAAAGCAGCAATATCTGCACGCCTTGAACGGCAGCGGTATAGCCCTCTGCGTCATCGGCATTGGCCTCACCCGCAATCGTGCCGCCTGTGCCCAAAACAACTATTTTTTGACGATTCACTTGCAAACTTTTAAAAACTGGTTAAAAATACAGTTACTGGTTAAAAATCCAGTCAACCCTCCCGCTAACCCAAGGAGTCAGCATGATGGATCAGCTCACCTACCCGGTCAAACTCACCGCCCGCCAGCAGCAAATTTTGGAACTCATCCAGAGCGCTGTGGCTCGCACTGGCGCGCCACCTACGCGCGCGGAAATCGCCACCGAGTTGGGCTTCAAATCCGCCAACGCCGCAGAAGAACATCTACAAGCCCTGGCCCGCAAAGGCGTGATTGAGCTGGTCAGTGGCACCTCACGCGGCATCCGCCTCAAGAGCGACACACTGCGCTCCATCAACGAATCTCGCAGCAAACAATTCACCCTGCCCAGCTTTGCCCAACTCGCGCTACCTCTGATTGGGCGGGTGGCTGCGGGCTCGCCCATTCTCGCGCAGGAACATGTCGATCAAACCTACTACGTTGAAAACAGCCTGTTTCAGCGCAAACCCGACTACCTGCTCAAAGTGCGTGGCATGTCCATGCGCGACGCCGGCATCATGGACGGCGACCTGCTGGCCGTGCAAGCCAGCAAAGACGCCAAAAACGGCCAAATCGTGGTGGCGCGGCTCGGTGACGAAGTCACCGTCAAACGCTTTCGCCGCAACAAGCACTTGATCGAACTTCACCCCGAAAACCCCGACTACCAAACCATCATCGTCGAGCCCGGTGAACCCTTTGAGATCGAAGGCCTGGCCGTTGGCCTGATCCGCAACACCATGCTGATGTAACGCCAACACAACTCGAAAGACCAGCCATGAACATCGCTTTATTTGCGGCCCCGAGTCTGTGGTCGCCGCTCCAAGACTTGCTGCGCCGATGGATACCGAGTGAATTCTCCGCCCGTGTGCCAAAGCGCTCCGCACCCCGTGCCGCCAGCATCCAAGCCTGCACCCAACCCGCGCGGCTGGTGCAGCGCAAACCGTTAAGAGTGGTACGGATTTTGGAAGCCAATCAATCCTCAAGCCAAGTGGGGCGCATGGTGATCTCTGGCCGCATGGCTGACGTTTGCGCCGAGCTTGACCGACTGGCTGCCTGCGAAGCCGCACAACACTGAAATCGATAAATCAATCGCTTTTGGCGAAAAAACGCGGGTTCAAATGGGAAAATCGGTGAGCGACACAAGGCACAATAGCGGCATGAATATTGTGATATTGGACGATTACCAGGACGCCGTTCGCAAGCTCGAATGCGCCGCCAAGCTCGAAGCCTATCCCGCCAAAGTGTTCACCAACACGGTCAAAGGTTTAGGCCAACTCTCGGTTCGCCTGCGCGACGCGGATGTGATCGTGCTGATTCGTGAACGCACGCACATCTCACGCGCGTTGATTGAAAAACTCCCCAAACTCAAACTGATTGTCCAAACCGGTCGCATTGGCAGCCACATCGACATCGCTGCTTGCACCGAGCGCGGCATTGCCGTGGCTGAGGGCACCGGCTCCCCCGTGGCTCCAGCCGAGTTAACCTGGGCCTTGATCATGGCGGCCATGCGCCGGTTGCCCCAATACATTGGGAATTTGAAGCACGGTGCTTGGCAACAATCGGGCTTGAAAACTGGCTCCATGCCACCCAATTTTGGACTCGGTACCGTCCTCAAAGGCAAGACGCTAGGTGTCTGGGGTTACGGAAAAATAGGACAATTGGTTGCCAGTTATGGCCGCGTTTTCGGTATGCGCGTTGTGATTTGGGGGCGTGATGCTTCGCGTGAAAAAGCCTTGATGGATGGCTACGAGACCGCTGCGACACGTGAGGAATTTTTTTCAAACTGTGATGTGGTCACCCTTCATCTGCGTCTGAACGAAGAGACCACCGGGATTGTTTCCCTCGAAGACATGCTGAAAATGAAGCCCACGGCGCTCATGGTCAACACTTCACGCGCCGAACTGATCGAACCCAACGCCTTACTCAGTGCCCTCAACCGTGGCACCCCTGGCATGGCGGCCATTGATGTGTTTGAGACTGAGCCTATTTTGCAAGGTCATGCTTTGCTGCGTCTGGAGAACTGCATCTGCACACCCCATATCGGCTACGTGGAGCAAGACAATTACGAGCATTACTTTGGAACCGCCTTTGACAACGTGGTCAATTTCATCAAGGGCACGCCCACCAACATCGTCAACCCCGGCGCGCTTCAGGTTCGGCGCTAATCGGGCGATTAGCCCTGCCAAATAACGCTTTTCTTTTGGCGACCTGAACGCCCCTCAGCCTGGGGCGCTTCCAGCTTGCTCTGCGCCACTGCTCGCAGCAGCAACAAATCACGAAAAGCCTGGAGATCGACCCGCGCCCCAGACTCGGCGATGGGATCGGCATCAATAAATGTATTGATGACATCAATCGCCTGCGGTGTAGACCAATACAGACTGATTTGTGCGATGGCCTCTTCGTAAGCCGTCAAATCTTGACCTTCATTTCTAAACCCGGCATAGCCTGGCACGCGGGCTTTGAATAAGCCGGTGAATCTATCGCTCAAAAGCCTATAGTCATCTCTCATCCCCATGGCGTGGTAAATTTTGAGCAAATCCAGGTAAACCATGGGATTGATTTTTTCATCCTCATGGATCGCCGAATTTAGAATTTTGATGGCTTGTTCCGATTGACCCAAGGAAACCAAAAAATCCGCATGCTGACGGGGATCTGTTTTGATGCTTGGTTTGTTGAACTCCAATGGGCTTTCATTGCCAATGGCTAACGTGGCTTCAGCGGGGGGGGTGTTTGTGTTTGCAAACGCAGGCACAGCGGCCACCTCATCCGAAAATGCGATGAGATTGTCCAAATCGACATGCGATAAGTTATTGCTGGGTACTGCTTCATCCCTAGACACGGTGGCCGTTTGAACCACAGGCTCCGGTGTGCTCTTCACCACCCTCATGGGCTTGTCATGGGTTGCCTCGGCTGACGCAAACCACGCTTCGGAGATCAAGGATTGCGCCTGAGCTTGGCGTCTTAACAGGTAGGCCAGATAAGCCAGCGCCGCCATTAAAAAAGCAAGCAAGGCATAGACGAGTCCATTGTCATAACGCTCTGCTTCAGCCTGTTTTAATCGCTCGCGCAATTGCGACATACCTTGCTCGCTCTTGACGACCTGGGCTTGCATGGACAGCACATCCGCCTCTAGCTTTTTAAAGCGCAGTGCGTCCTGCGTTTCTGCCAAACCCTGGACTGGTGGATCGGCGGGCAAGACGGCCAACTGAATCGACGTTGACTGCGTTGATGGCTCTTGTTGAACCCGCTCAAAACGCAATTCAAGCGGCTCCAGGGGATCAAGACTTAAACGTGACTTGCGCGATGGTGTTCTTACGGCGGGTCGGTCCGTCGATTTTCCAGGTTTATCCGGCCTGCTGGCTGAAGCTTGCGCCACCGATCGTTTGTTCAATGCCGCAGATCGAGTTCGTCCCCTTGAGTTGGGTTCAGCAGCTGCCAGGCCTGTCAACCCAATCGAAACGGGCGCAGACACCACGGGCAAATTAATACCCAAAGCGGACGAAGCAAGGCCGCTGGTATTGCCCGTCTGATCCGCAGGAATATCTGCCAGCAACACATAACGTCGACCCGTTTTAGCCGAGCATCCCGCCTTCAGGTTGACCGTGACCACGGGTTCGTTCACCGGGTTCAAGGATTGGATGCGAATCGTGCTGGCAGCAGACTGGGAGGATGGATCAAGACTGACTCGGACACGTGCAGGCGACTGCTGCGATTCGCCGTAAAGGACTTCTGCGTCAAAACACGAAGAATCAGAGTTGACGGGTTCATCCAACTGAACTGCAACGCGTAAATCCAAGGCCTGCCCCACCCACGCAGCGCCACGCAACTCCCCCAAAGACATGGCGACAGCGCCACAACCTAGGCTCAGCAGAAAAATACCAGCAGCTTTATTTTTCAACGTCAACACAGACTCCAAGCATGGGCTTCTCACAAAACTTCGGCCTTGATAACAAACCCCGCGACGACGAACCAAGTGCGGCTTAAGCATACTGCCTCGCGGTGCTGTGATAATCCAAGAAATGAACACTATATATCCGACTATTGCCATCATCGGTGCCGGCGCCATGGGCCGCGGTATCGCCCAAATCGCAGCCCAGGCCGGCAGCACCGTCATCTTGTACGACACGCAAGCCGCCGCCCTGGCGGCCGCGCAACAAGCTATCGAGAGTCAATGGGACAAGTTGCTCAGCAAGGGTAGGCTCGATGAGGCACAAACCGCCACCTACAAATCCCGTTTGCAATGCGCCTCTGCCCTGAGTGACTTAGCGCCGTGCGACTTGGTGGTCGAGGCCATCATCGAGCGCCTGGACATCAAGATGGCCTTGTTTGCTGAACTTGAAGCCATCGTGCGACCTGACGCCGTGCTGGTCACCAACACCTCGTCTCTGTCCGTCACGGCCATTGCCGCCAAACTCAAACACCCCCAGCGCTTCGCCGGTTTTCACTTCTTCAACCCCGTACCGCTGATGAAGGTTGTCGAGGTGATTCAAGGCCTCAAGACCGATGCCGCCGTGTGCGAAGCCCTATCGCAGTACGCCCGGCAAATGGGTCACACCCCGGTGGCTGCGCAAGACACGCCTGGCTTCATCGTCAACCACGCCGGGCGTGGCTATGGCACCGAGGCGCTGCGCATCGTGAGCGAAGGCGTGGCCGACTTTGCCACCATCGATCGTATCTTGCGCGACCAGGTGGGCTTCAAGCTCGGCCCCTTCGAGTTGATGGACCTCACCGCACTGGATGTCTCGCACCCCGTCATGGAGTCGATCTACCACCAGTACTTTGAAGAGCCCCGCTACCGCCCCAGCGTCATCACCGCACAGCGGCTCGCCGGTGGCGTGCTGGGCCGCAAAACCGGTGAAGGCTTTTACCGCTATGAGGCCGGTGTGGCCCAAATCAGCCCAGAGCCCCCCGTGCCCGTGGTGGCCGACATGCCGCCGGTGTGGGTTTCACCGCGCGCCGCGCGCCGCTCCGAGTTGCTGCAACTGCTCAAAAACCTGGGTGCGCAGATCGAGACCGGCGTGTCGCCCTCACCCACCGCGCTCACCCTGGTCGCTCCGCTCGGTTTTGACGTAACCACCGTGGCGGTGGTGGAACGCCTTGACCCCGCGCGCTCCGTGGGCATTGACATGCTGGTGGACGACGCGACGACCAAACGCCGCGTGCTGGCCACCAACCCCGCCACCCGTGTTGACATGCGCGATGCCGCCCATGCCCTGATGGCGCGCGACGGCAAGGCCGTGAGCGTGATCCGCGACAGCGCGGGCTTTGTCACGCAGCGCGTGGTGGCCAACATCGTCAACATCGCCGCTGACATTTGCCAGCAACGCGTGTGCACCCCCACAGACCTTGAAACCGCCGTGACCTTAGGTCTTGGCTATCCGCTCGGGCCTCTGGCCATGGGCAACCTCTATGGCCCCACCAACGTGCTGGAGGTGCTGTTCAACATGCAAACTGTCTATGGTGACCCGCGCTATCGCCCCAGCCCTTGGCTGCGCCGTCGCGGGGCCATCGGCCTGAGCCTGATGCACGAAGAGGAATAACAGCACCATGAGCGCATCTCTCCTAAGCACCAGCCAGGGCCGCACCATGGTGCTCACCCTGTCCAACCCCGGCCACCGCAATGCCTTGGCCCCCGAGATCTATGCCGCCGGAGTTGAAGCCCTGAGCGTGGCCGAAAACAGCCCCGAAGTGCGCAGCGTCGTCATCACCGGAGAAGGCGGCATGTTCAGCGCGGGCGGTAACCTGGAGCGACTCCAAAGCAACCGGCATAAAGACCCGTCGATTCAAGCGCAAAGCATTGAAGGCTTGCACAACTGGATAGAGGCCATCCGCACCTTCCCCAA
>CANCDA010000032.1 GCA_947374705.1 Comamonadaceae bacterium
GGCTCGGGCGGTATTGCCGTGGGCATGGCCACCAACATCCCGCCGCACAACCTCAATGAAGTGGTGGACGCCTGCTTGCACCTGTTGGCCAACCCTGAGGCCACTATTGACGATCTGATGGAGATCATCCCCGCGCCCGACTTTCCCACTGCAGGCATCATCTACGGCATCAATGGCGTGAAGGATGGCTACCGCACGGGTCGCGGCCGCGTAGTGATGCGCGCCAAGTGCCACTTTGAGGACATCGACAAAGGACAGCGCCAAGCCATCATCGTGGACGAGCTGCCCTACCAAGTGAACAAGAAGACCCTGCAAGAGCGCATGGCCGAGCTGGTGCACGAGAAGAAGATTGAGGGCATCAGCCACATCCAGGACGAGTCTGATAAATCAGGTATGCGCCTGGTGATCGAGCTCAAACGCGGTGAAGTGCCCGAGGTAGTGCTGAACAACCTGTACAAGCAAACCCAGTTGCAGGACACCTTTGGCATGAACATGGTGGCCTTGATCAATGGCCAGCCCAAGTTGTGCAACCTCAAAGACTTGATTGAGGTGTTCCTGGAGCACCGCCGTGAGGTGGTGACACGTCGCACCGTTTTCACCCTGCGCAAGTCCCGCGAACGGGGTCATGTGCTCGAAGGCCTGGCCGTCGCGCTGGCCAATATCGACGACTTCATCGCCATCATCCGCAACGCGCCCACGCCCCCCGTGGCGAAGGCCGAGTTGATGACACGCGCTTGGGACAGCAAGCTGGTGCGAGAAATGCTCACACGCACCCGCACTGACGGCGGCGTGGTCAATGCCGATGACTACCGCCCCGACGGATTGGAAAAAGAGTTCGGCATGGGTGCTGACGGTTTGTACCGCCTGTCCGACACGCAGGCGCAAGAAATTTTGCAAATGCGCCTGCAACGCCTGACAGGGCTTGAACAAGACAAAATCGTGGTTGAGTACAAGGAAGTCATGGCTGAGATCGAGGACTTGCTCGACATTCTGGCCAAACCTGCCCGTGTCTCGGTCATCATCACCGAAGAGTTAGGTGCCATCAAACAAGAGTTTGGCCAAGGCAAGATTGGCGCGCGGCGCAGCCAGGTGGAGCACAGCTCGTTTGACCTGAGCACCGAAGACTTGATCACCCCAACCGACATGGTGGTGACCCTGAGCCACAGCGGCTATATAAAAAGCCAACCATTGTCTGAGTACCGCGCCCAAAAACGCGGTGGCCGTGGCAAACAAGCCACCGCGACCAAAGAGGACGATTGGGTTGACCAGCTCTTCATTGCCAACACGCACGACTACATCCTGTGCTTCTCCAACCGGGGTCGGCTGTACTGGCTCAAGGTCTGGGAAGTCCCGGCCGGTACGCGCGGTTCGCGTGGTCGCCCCATCGTCAATATGTTCCCCTTGCAAGAGGGTGAAAAAATCAACGTCGTGCTGCCGCTGACCGGCACGCACCGCAGCTTCCCCGCTGACCAATACGTGTTCATGGCCACCAGCATGGGCACGGTGAAAAAAACGGCGCTGGACGAATTCAACAACCCGCGCAAGGGCGGCATCATCGCTGTCAATCTGGACGAGGGCGACTACCTTATCGGTGCAGCACTGACCGACGGCCAGCACGACGTGATGCTGTTCAGCGACGGCGGTAAAGCGGTGCGCTTTGACGAAAACGACGTTCGCCCCCTGGGCCGCAGCGCGCGTGGCGTGCGCGGCATGATGCTGGACGAAGCCCAAAGCGTGATCGCCATGCTGGTGGCCGAAGACGAGCAACAAAGCGTGCTGACCGCCACAGTCAATGGCTATGGCAAACGCACCAGCATCACCGAATACACCCGCCATGGCCGCGGCACCAAGGGCATGATCGCCATCACCCAGTCCGAGCGCAACGGCAAAGTCGTCGCCGCCACGCTGGTGCACGCCGACGACGAAATCATGCTCATCACCGACAAGGGCGTTCTGGTGCGCACCCGCGTCAGTGAAATCCGCGAGCTGGGCCGAGCCACGCAAGGCGTGACCCTGATTGGCTTGGACGAAGGCTCCAAGCTGAGCGGTTTGCAACGCATTGTTGAGAACGACGCCAACCCGAGCGACAGTGAAGGGGCTGGCGAAGAAGACGAGGCGTGATGACACGTCCGTTTAATTTCTCTGCCGGTCCAGGTGCCATGCCGCCTGAAGTACTGCTTGAGGCCGCCAGCGAAATGCTGGATTGGCATGGCAGCGGTATGAGCGTGATGGAAATGAGCCATCGCTCCAAAGAGTTCATCAGCATTTACGAGCAGGCACAAGCCGATTTGCGTGAACTGTTGGCGATTCCCAAGGAGTTTCACATCTTGTTCATGCAAGGTGGCGGTCTGGCTGAAAACGCCATCGTGCCGCTTAACCTGTCTCGCGGAGAAAAGGTTGACTTCGTCGTCACCGGCAGTTGGAGCCAGAAGTCGCAAAAGGAAGCGCGCAAATACTGCACCGTGAACATCGCGGCCAGCAGTGAGTTCGACGGACATACCCACTTGCCCGCCCCCGCTAGCTGGCAGCTCAGCGCAGACGCCCGCTACGTGCACCTGTGCTCCAACGAGACCATCCACGGCGTGGAGTTTCATGAACTCCCCGACCTTCAGGCCCTGGGTTGCCAAGCGCCGCTGGTGATTGATTTCTCATCCCAGGTCGCGTCGCGTCCGGTGGACTGGTCACGCGTCGGCGCAGCCTTTGGTGGTGCGCAAAAAAATATCGGCCCAGCCGGTTTGACGCTGGTGGTAGTGCGTGACGACCTGCTCGGCCACGCCCTGCCCGCTTGCCCCAGCGCCTTTGACTACCGCACCGTGGCCGATCACCAGTCCATGTACAACACCCCCCCCACCTACGCCATCTACATGGCGGGCCTCACCTTCAAGTGGCTCAAAGCCCAAGGCGGCGTCGCGGCAATGGAAAGCCGCAATATCGCCAAAGCCAAGCTGCTGTATGAAACCATTGACCAGTCAAGCCTCTACATCAACCGCGTCGCCCACGATTGCCGCTCCCGCATGAACGTGCCATTTTTCCTGCGCGATGAAACCCGCAACGACGCTTTCCTGGCGGGTGCGCGCGAGCACGGCCTGCTCCAACTCAAAGGCCATAAATCGGTCGGCGGCATGCGAGCGAGCCTGTACAACGCCATGCCACTCCAAGGCGTTCAGGCGCTGGTGGCCTACATGCAAGAATTTGAACGCAGCCAAAGCTGACAACACCCCGCACACCGATGACTAAATCCTTATCCGACCTGCGCATCCAAATTGACGCGCTTGACCAGGACTTGCTGGCCTTGATCAACCGCCGTGCCATACTGGCCCATGAAGTGGGCGAGATCAAACGTGTTGAAGGCTCTGCCGTGTTCCGCCCCGAGCGAGAAACCCAGGTCATCAACAACCTGCAATCAAGCAACCCCGGCCCCCTCAAGCGCGACAGCATTGGCTTCATCTGGCGTGAGGTCATGTCCGCGTGTCGGGCGCTCGAAGCCAATCAACGCGTCGCTTACTTAGGCCCGAACGGCACCTTCAGCGAGCAAGCTGCCTTGCAGTTTTTCGGCTCCAGCATCGAGCGCATGCCGTGCAGCAACCTGGACGAAGTGTTTCGTGCCACGGCAGCAGGCAGTGCCGAATTTGGCGTGGTGCCCATGGAGAACTCCACCGAAGGAGTGATCTCCCGTTCGCTTGATTTATTTTTAACCTCTCCCCTGCACGTGATCGGCGAAACCAGCCTCTTAGTGCGCCACAACCTCTTGCGTCTGAGCAATTCGCTGGAAGGCATTGAGGCGGTTTACGCCCATCCGCAAGCACTGGCCCAGTGCCAGAACTGGCTCAACACCCACTTGCCGAACGCCCAGCGCAACGCCGCCTCCAGCAATGCCGAGGGCGCACGCCTAGCCGCCACTCACCCCGCTTGGGCCGCCATCGCCAGCGAGCGGGCTGGGTCAGAGTTTGGTCTGCACATTGCCTCGCACGCCATCCAGGACGACGCCTTTAACCGCACCCGTTTTGCCGTCGTCTGTCTGCCGCAAACCTTAGCCGCACCTGCGGCATCCGGCCAAGACTGCATCAGCCTGATCGTCTCCGTACCGAATCGCCCTGGCGCAGTGCATGACCTGCTCGTGCCACTCAAGAACCACGGCGTCTCCATGACGCGTTTCGAGTCGCGCCCAGCCCGCTCTGGGCAGTGGGATTACTATTTCTATATCGACATTCAGGGGCATCCTTCTCAGGATCACGTCAACGCAGCACTCCAAGAGCTCAAAAGCCTGTGCGCGTTTTACAAAGTACTTGGCACCTACCCGGTCGGCGAATAAAGCATCATGTTTGAGCAACTTGGATTGATTGGCTGCGGCCTGATGGGCGGCTCGTTTGCATTGGCCCTCAAACGGGCGGGTTTGGTTAAAACCGTCGTGGGCTATAGCAAGTCGCCTTCCACCACCGAGCGGGCACGCAAGCTGGGAGTGATTGACGTCGAAGCGCCTTCGGCGTTGTTGGCTGTCTCAGGGGCTGATATCGTTTTGATCGCTGTTCCGGTGTCCGCCACCGAAGCGACTTTAAAGTCCATCAAACACTTGCTCACGCCACAGATGCTGATCATGGATGTGGGCTCGACCAAGCGCGATGTGGTTGACGCAGCACGACGTGTTTTGCGCGGACGCAATCTGGGCTCCTTTGTGCCAGCGCATCCCATCACCGGCAAGGAAGTTGCCGGTGTCGAACATGCCGATGCAGATCTGTATGTTGACAAGCAAGTCATCCTCACCCCGATTGAGCACACCCAGACCAAGCAACTGAAAATGGCCATTGATGTTTGGACGGCACTGGGTTGCCGCGTTCAGCAGATGTCGCCCGAAGCGCACGACGCAGCCTTTGCGGCCGTGAGCCACTTGCCGCATCTGCTGGCATTCGCACTCATGAACGCCATCTCGGGGCAAGCTCAGGGCCAAGATTTTCTGTCTTTAGCAGGCCCCGGCTTTCGTGACTTCACCCGCATTGCCGCCAGCGACCCACAGGTGTGGCGTGACATCCTGCTGGCTAACCGGGAAGAGCTGCTGACCCAGTCCAAAATTTTCCAAGCCCATTTGCAAACCTTGGAGCTCATGTTGACCAACAACAAGAGCAGCGCACTTGAAGAATTGATCGCTCAAGCCAGCAGCACCCGCGCTAAGTGGCACATGAATCAACCCCAAGACTGATGTTTTCTACCGAATTTCTTGACCTGCCCCCTTTGGCGGGCGCACACGGCACGGTTGCCCTGCCCGGCTCCAAAAGTATCTCGAACCGGGTCTTGCTCCTTTCAGCCCTGAGCCAGGGTGCCACGACCGTTCATGACCTGCTGGACTCTGACGACACGCGCGTCATGCTCGCTGCCCTACGCCAGCTCGGCTGCGGCGTTCAACAAGAAGGCTCCACCGTCGTCATTGACGGGTTAGGCGACCGGCCGCCCACAGCCGCAGCTGTCAAACTCTTCATGGGCAACGCGGGCACGGCCATGCGCCCGCTCACCGCAGCATTAGCGGTATTGGGCGGCAACTATGAATTGAGTGGCGTGCCCCGCATGCATGAGCGCCCCATCGGGGACTTGGTCGATGCCCTGCGCCAACTCGGCTGCCATATCGACTATCTGGGCCAAGACGGCTACCCGCCCCTGCACATCGGCCAACCCATACTGCGGCTGGATCAGCCCATTCCGGTGCGGGGTGACGTCTCCAGCCAGTTCTTGACAGCGCTGCTGATGGCCCTGCCTTTGGTCGCCACACGCGACATCGTGATTGACGTGGTCGGCGAGCTGATCTCCAAGCCCTATATCGAAATCACCCTCAATTTGCTGGCACGCTTTGGCATTGCGGTGCAACGTGAAGGCTGGGCCCGCTTCACTATTCCCAAAGGTAGTCGCTACCAATCGCCCGGCTCAATTCATGTCGAAGCCGACGCCTCTTCGGCTAGCTATTTCATAGCGCTTGGTGCTATTGCCACAGGGGCTTCTGAAAAAAACAGCATCAAAGTCATGGGCGTCGGTGCCGACTCCATCCAAGGTGACATCCGATTTGTAGAGGCAGCCCGGCAAATGGGCGCCCAGGTCACCAGCGGCCCCAACTGGCTGGAGATTTCACGAGGCAGTTGGCCTTTAAAAGCCATCGACCTGGACTGCAACCACATCCCCGACGCGGCCATGACCCTGGCCGTCATGGCGCTGTATGCCGATGCCACCACCACGCTGCGCAACATCGCCAGTTGGCGCGTCAAAGAAACCGACCGTATCGCCGCCATGGCCTGTGAGTTGCGCAAACTCGGGGCCACGGTGGAAGAAGGGGCCGACTTCATCCGCGTCACGCCACCCGCCACAAACGCCGATTGGCGACCCGCCAGCATCCACACTTACGATGACCACCGCGTAGCCATGTGCTTTTCACTGGCCGCATTCAACCCAGCTTCACAACCGGTTCGCATCCTTGATCCGAAGTGCGTGGCCAAGACCTTCCCCGACTACTTTGAGGCGCTGTTCTCGGTCACCCAAGCCGTGTCAGACGCCATCCCCGTGATCTGCATTGATGGCCCCACGGCCTCCGGCAAGGGCACACTGGCCGCGCAAATCGCTCAGGCCCTGGGTTACCACCTGCTGGACTCTGGCGCGCTTTACAGGGTCACCGCTCTGGCCGCTTTGCGTGCCGGTTTAGCGTTAGAAGCCCCCTGCGAGCCCGCCATTGCTGAGCTGGCTCGGCAACTGCCCGTGCGCTTTGTGGGCGATCAAATCCTGCTGGGTGGCGAAGATGTGAGCCACGCCATTCGCAGTGAAGAAGGCGGCATGAACGCCTCCAAAGTGTCCGCCCTGCCCGCCGTGCGCACCGCCTTGGTGGCACTGCAACACAGCTTTTGCCAGTTACCCGGCCTGGTCGCTGACGGGCGCGACATGGGCACGGTCATCTTCCCCGTTGCACCGCTGAAAGTGTTTCTCACCGCCAGTGCCCAGCACCGGGCCGAGCGACGCCATAAGCAGTTGATTTCAAAGGGAATTTCGACTACAATCGACATTCTTCGCGCGGACTTGGAAGCACGCGACGCTCGGGACTCCTCCCGTGTTGTTGCACCTCTGAAGCCCGCACAAGATGCCTTGCTACTGGACAACTCAGACCTCTCGATTGAAAAGTCGGTGGATATGGTGTTGAACTGGTGGCAAGACAAACAGCCTTTCAAGCACGCCTGAATCCAATCTGGATAAAGGCAACCTGAGAGGCTAACCGGCCCCCACAGCTCCCTTCGCGCCCTCTTTGGCGCTTGGCTGCGGGGTTCAAAAACTTAACCCGTGGTTAAACACCACACACAAAATGTCTGAATCATTTGCCGCCCTATTTGAAGAATCGCTGACACGCACAGAAATGCGCCCGGGCGAAGTCATTACCGCTGAAGTCGTGCGCATCGAGCACAGCTTTGTCGTCGTCAACGCTGGCCTGAAATCTGAAGCCTACATCCCCCTCGAAGAATTCAAAAGCGACAAGGGCGAAGTTGAAGTCCAAGTCGGCGACTTCGTGTCGGTGGCCATCGGCTCCATCGAAAACGGCTACGGCGACACCATCCTCTCGCGCGACACCGCCAAGCGTCTGGCCTCCTGGATGAGCCTGGAAAAAGCCCTGGAATCCGGCGAATTCGTCACTGGCACCACCAGCGGCAAAGTCAAAGGTGGCCTGACCGTGCTGGTCAATGGCATCCGCGCTTTCTTGCCCGGTTCACTGGTTGACACCCGTCCTACCAAAGACCTGTCTCCGTACGAGAACAAGACCCTGGAATTCAAGGTCATCAAGCTCGACCGCAAGCGCAACAACGTCGTGCTGTCACGCCGTGCCGTGGTGGAAGCCTCTATGGGCGAAGAGCGCGCCAAGCTGATGCAGACCCTCAAAGAAGGTTCTGTGGTTCATGGCGTGGTCAAGAACATCACCGAATACGGTGCGTTCGTGGACCTGGGCGGTATTGACGGCCTGCTGCACATCACCGACATGGCCTGGCGTCGTGTGCGTCACCCCTCAGAGGTGGTCACTGCGGGTCAAGAAATCTCCGCCAAGATCCTCAAGTTCGACACCGAGAAAAACCGCGTGTCCCTGGGTCTCAAGCAAATGGGTGATGACCCATGGATGGGCGTGAACCGCCGCTACCCCCAGAGCACCCGCATGTTCGGCAAGATCACCAACATCGCCGACTACGGCGCGTTTGTGGAACTCGAACCCGGCATCGAAGGCCTGGTGCACGTTTCCGAAATGGACTGGACCAACAAGAACATCGCTCCGAGCAAAATCGTGTCGCTGGGTGATGAAGTCGAAGTCATGGTTCTGGAAATCGACGAAGACAAGCGCCGCATCTCCCTGGGCATGAAGCAATGCAAGGCCAACCCTTGGCAAGAATTTGCGCAAAACACCAAGCGCGGCGACCGCGTCAAAGGCCCGATCAAGTCGATCACCGACTTCGGCGTGTTTGTGGGTCTGGCTGCCGGCATCGACGGCTTGGTACACCTGTCTGACCTGTCTTGGAACGAACCCGGTGAAACCGCTGTGCGCGAGTACAAAAAGGGCCAGGAAGTTGAAGCCCTGGTGCTGGCCGTGGATGTGGACCGCGAGCGCATCAGCTTGGGCATCAAGCAGTTGGACTCCGACCCCTTCACCACTTTTGCCGCCATCAACGACAAAGGCCAAACCGTCACCGGCAAGGTCAAGACCGTGGATGCCAAGGGTGCAGAGATCGACCTCGGCGACGACGTCCTGGGTTACCTGCGCGTTAGCGAAATCTCCCGCGACCGCGTGGAAGATGCCCGCAGCGTGCTCAAAGAAGGCGACGAAGTCACAGCCGTGGTGGTCAATGTGGATCGCAAGACCCGCAACATCCAGCTGTCGATCAAAGCCAAGGACATGGCCGATCAAAACGAAGCCATGCAGTCCCTGAGCCAGCAGTCTTCACGCGAAAGCGCCGGCACGACCAGCCTGGGCGCATTGCTGCGCGCCAAGCTCGACAACAACAACTAATTCCCTTGTTGTTCGTTTAAAGAAACGACCGGTCGCACCACTGCACCGGTCGTTTTTTTATTCCTATTCAGTTGGGGACAGAGCTAAAAATCTGTCCCGCAAAGCTTAATCAGTTGGGGACAGAGCTAAAGATCTGTCCCGCAAAGGTATTAGTTTTATGACACGCTCTGACCTCGTTGAAGAACTGGCCAATCGCTTCAAGCAACTCACGCACCGCGATGCTGAATTTGCCGTCAAGACCATTCTTGACGCCATGAACGATGCCTTGGTGCGCGGTCACCGGATCGAAATCCGGGGCTTCGGCAGCTTCTCCATCAACCGTCGCCCACCCCGCATGGGTCGTAACCCGCGCAGTGGTGCCAGCGTGGCCATTCCCGAAAAGCGTGTCCCCCATTTCAAACCCGGCAAAGCCCTGCGCGAAGCCGTAGATGAGCGCACCAGCGAGTTGACATCGCCCGTGCCCCGCTAAAATCAGCGCCTCACAGAAGGAGCGCAATGAAACACATCGTGTGGTTGCTTAAGTGGGTACTCAAGGCAGCCATTTTTTTCACCCTGTTTGCCTTCGCCCTAAACAACCAGCAGGACGTGACGCTGAACTTCTTCTTCGGCAGGCAATGGCACGCCCCTGTGGTCTTAGTCGTTCTCGTCGCTTTCTCCATCGGTCTGATGGCGGGCGTTCTCGCCATGCTGCCACGTTGGTGGAAGCAGCGCAAATCGGCTGCCCATGCGCGCGGCTTCTCCAGCACGCAAAGCCCTTCTTTATTGAACTCAAACCAAACGCATGGACTTTGACCTGAGCTGGATACTGCTGGGCTTGCCCCTGGCCTTCTGTCTGGGCTGGCTGGCCTCGCGCTTCGACCTGCATCAGTTGCGTGTTGAAAACCGCCGCACGCCCAAAGCCTATTTCAAAGGCTTGAACTTCCTGCTCAACGAACAACAAGACCAGGCCATCGACGCCTTCATTGAAGCCGTTCAGCACGACCCCGACACCTCAGAGCTTCACTTTGCGCTGGGCAACTTATTTCGCCGTCGTGGCGAGTATGAACGGGCCGTGCGCGTGCACGAGCACCTGCTCTCACGCGGCGATCTGAGCCAGGCAGACCGCCAGCGTGCCCAACATGCGCTGGCCTTGGATTACCTCAAGGCCGGGCTGCTGGATCACGCCGAGAAGGCGCTGCTCAAGCTCGAAGGCACGCCCTTCGAACCCCAAGCACGCCTGGCCTTGCTGGCCAACTACGAGCGCTCCCGTGACTGGGTGCAGGCCGCTGGCATGGCCGCCAAACTCAACGACACCGACGCAGGCAGCTTCAGCACCCGTTTGGCCCACTACCTGTGTGAACAAGCGGCAGCACCCTGGACCGCTGGCGACTTGACCCAGGTCCAAACCCTGTTGGAACAGGCCATGCGCACCGCCCCATCGGCCCCCCGCCCCCACCTAGACCTCGCTCGTTTGTACACGCAGCAAGGTCGCCACGACGCGGCCTGCACCTTGCTACAAGCCGCGCTGCAAGAAGCGCCGGTTGCCACACCCTTGATTGCCCCTCACCTGGCCGAATCTGCTGCCGCGTGTGGCCGTGCATCGGCTGTGCTGGCGCAACTGCGAGAGATCTACACGCAAACCCCTTCACTAGATGTGCTCGAAGCCATCGTTCAACTCGAAGCCTCAACCGGCACACCCGACATGGCCGCACGCGACTGGTATGTGCGCCACCTGGAGCGTGAGCCGTCTTTGGTAGCCGCTGCCAAATGGATTGCCGGTGAGAAACTGGAGCACGAACAATTTCACCCCCAAGTCCAGCGCGCCCTAGACCATGCCGTCAAACCCTTAACGCGCTACCGTTGTGCCGCCTGCGGCTTCGAGGCCAAACAACACTTCTGGCACTGCCCCGGCTGCCAAGCTTGGGACAGCTACCCGGCGCGACGCGTCGAAGAACTCTAAGCCACTCTGCGCTTTCATCCATGAACACCTCTGTAGAAAAATTAGCCAAAGCCCGCGTGCTGGTCGTGGGGGACGCCATGATCGACCGCTACTGGTACGGCGCGGTCGATCGCATCTCACCCGAGGCCCCCGTGCCCGTCGTGCGCATCACGCGCGAAGAAGAGCGCATCGGCGGTGCGGCCAACGTGGCCAGCAATGTGGTGGCGCTGGGTGGGCAAGCCTCGCTGCTCACCGTGGTGGGTGACGACGATGCCAGCCACAAGCTTGAGGCTTTGGTGGCGGGCACCGGCATCACGCCTCACTTTGGCCGCGACCCGGAGCTGCGCACCACGGTCAAGCTGCGTGTCATTGGCCGCCAGCAGCAACTCATTCGGCTGGACTTTGAGAACACACCCAAAAGCGAAGTCTTGTCCTCGCAAACCGAAACCTTTCGCGCCTTGGTTCAAAGCCACGACGCCGTGCTGTTTTCCGACTACGGCAAGGGCGGCCTGAGCCACGTCAGCGACATGATTGCCCATGCCCGTGCGGCCGGTAAATCCGTGCTGATTGACCCCAAGGGCTCGGACTACTCCCGCTACAGCCACGCCACCGTCATCACCCCCAACCGCGCTGAGTTGCAGCACGTGGTGGGCGACTGGCGCGATGAGGACGAGCTGCGCGCCAAGGCACAAAAACTGCGCACCGAACTCGGCCTGCAAGCCCTGCTGCTGACCCGCAGCGAAGAAGGCATGACGCTGTACGACGATCGAGGCGAGCTGCATGTGAACGCCCAGGCGCGTGAGGTGTTTGACGTCACCGGCGCGGGCGACACCGTCATTGCCACCATGGCGGCGCTCGTCGCCTCGGGCTTGAGCCTGCGCGAAGCCATGCCGCTGGCCAATCGTGCGGGTGGCATCGTGGTCGGCAAGTTTGGTACGGCTACCGTGAGTTACGACGAACTATTTGCCGCTGCTTAAACCTATCCTCATTTTCAGAACCTCTCCGAAAGACACCCGTATGACCCGAATCGTTGTCACTGGCGCAGCCGGTTTTATTGGCAGCAACCTCATCAAAGGCCTGAACGCGCGCGGCATTGACAACATCATTGCCGTTGACAACCTGACCCAAGGCGACAAGTTTCGCAATCTGGCCGGCCTGCGCATTGCCGACTACGTAGATCAGAGCGACTTCTACACCTTGTTTGCGGATGGGGCCTACGGCCAGGTCGAAGCCGTGTTCCACGAAGGCGCGTGCAGCGATACCATGGAGCAAGACGGCAAGTACATGATGGCCAACAACTACACGCTGTCGTGTGACCTGTTTCACGCCTGCCAAAAACGCGGCACACGGCTGTTGTACGCCTCTTCAGCAGCCACCTACGGCGGCTCAGAGACCTTTCGGGAAGAACCCGCCTTCGAGCACCCGCTCAACGTTTATGGCTACTCCAAACTTTTGTTTGACCAGCGCATGCGCCGTGAATGCGGGGCCAGTTTCGAACGCAGCTTGGCAGGCCGATTGTCCCAGGTGGTGGGCTTTCGCTACTTCAACGTCTATGGCCCGCACGAGCAGCATAAGGGTCGCATGGCCAGCGTGGCCTATCACCAGTTCCACCAGTTTCAAGCCGAAGGCCGGGTCAAACTGTTTGGCGAGTACGGCGGCTACGGGCCGGGCGAGCAAATGCGGGACTTCGTTTTTGTGGACGACGTCGTGGCCGTGAACCTGTGGTTCTTTGACCACCCCAAGCAATCAGGCATCTTCAACCTCGGCAGTGGCAAGGCCCAGCCCTTTAACGACGTGGCGTGCGCCGTGGTCAACACGCTACGGAGTCAAAGCGGTGAAGCCGCCTTGACGCTGGCCGAGATCGCCTCGCGCGGTCTGATTGAGTACGTTCCCTTCCCCGATGCCCTGCGCGGCAAGTACCAGTGCCATACCCAGGCCGATCTGAACGCCCTGAGGGCAACGGGTTGTGACCATACGTTTGCCAACGTGCAGAGCGGTGTGGCCGACTACGTGAAGTGGCTGTCCAACGCAGCTTGAAAACAATCGAGGACATCACGTCAACCAACTGCTGCACAATGCCGTTGAGATTCAGGCTTCGATAACGATTGAAGTCAATCTCGAAATTTAAACCCTAAGGAGTTGCGCTATGTTGAAGAAGATTCTGGCCCTGGTCACCCTGCTGTATGCGGCATTCAGCTTTGCTGCCGTTGACGTCAACAAAGGCACCGCCGCCGATCTGGATGGCATCAAAGGCATTGGCCCCGGCATCTCCGGCAAGATCGTTGATGAACGCAAAAAAGGCAACTTCAAAGACTGGAATGATTTCATCGAGCGCGTCAAAGGCGTGGGCGAAGGCAATGCGGCCAAGTTCTCCGCCGAAGGCCTGACCGTTAACGGCGCTGGCTTCAAGGGTGCAGCCGCTGCCCCAGCGGCCAAAGCAGACACAAAGGCCGATGCCAAAGCACAGAAAGAAGCCGACAAGAAAGCCAAAGCAGAAGAAAAACAGAAAAAAGCTGACGAAGCCAAGGCTAAAAAAGAGGCTGACAAAAAGGCCAAGGCTGATGCCAAAGCTGCCAAGGATGCTAAGCCTGCTGCGCCTGCCGAAGCGCCTAAGAAGTAATTCACTTGAGCTCACAAAAAACCCGCCACTCGGCGGGTTTTTTTATGCCACTTCGCCGTAGCCCCCACCCCCCGGCGTGTGAATTTCAAACACATCACCCACCTTCATATCGGCCTGCCCGATGTGCCCCAGCACCTCGACCGTGCCGTCAGCTCGCACCACCCGGTTGATGCCGACTTGGCCGGGTTGCCCCCCGGCCATACCGAACGCGCCGTGCACCCGCCCGTTAGACAAAATGCTGGCCGTCATCGTCTCTAAAAATCGCACCCGCCGCACGCCGCCGTCACCACCGCGCCATTGGCCTGCGCCGCCCGAGCCTTGGCGAATTTCATAACTCTCCAGCCGCACCGGAAAGCGAAACTCCAGCACCTCCGGATCCGTCAAGCGCGAGTTGGTCATGTGGGTCTGCACCACGCTCGTACCGTCAAAACCGGGGCCTGCGCCCGAACCGCCTGAAATGGTTTCGTAGTACTGGTGCGCCGCATTGCCGAAGGTGAAGTTGTTCATGGTGCATTGGCTCGCGGCCATCAGACCCAGCGCGCCGTACAGCGCGTTGGTGATGCAGCTTGATGTCTCCACATTGCCTGCCACCACCGACGCGGGTGGATTGGGGTTGAGCATGGAGCCCTCGGGGATGATCACCTTGAGCGGCTTGAGGCAGCCCGCATTGAGCGGAATGTCGTCATTCACAAGCGTGCGAAACACATAGAGCACAGCCGCCATGCACACCGCCGTGGGCGCGTTGAAGTTATTGCTCTGCTGGGCTGATGTGCCGGTGAAGTCAATCTCAGCGCTGCGGTTTGCCGCGTCCACCCGAATCGCCACTTGAATCTGCGCGCCGTTGTCCAGCGGCAGCGTGAAGGCCCCGTCTTTGAGCTGGGTGATCACACGGCGCACCGACTCTTCGGCGTTGTCTTGCACATGGCCCATATAGGCTTGCACCACGTCCAACCCGAACTGAGCCACCATCTTGCGCAGCTCTTGCACGCCCTTCTCGTTGGCCGCAATCTGCGCCTTCAAGTCCGCCATGTTTTGCTGCGGGTTGCGTGAAGGGTAAGGGCCGCTTTGCAGCAGCGCCAGCATCTCGGCCTCACGCAGCACGCCGCGCTCGACGAGCTTGAAATTGTTGATCTGAACGCCTTCTTCTTCAATGCGCGTGGAGAACGGCGGCATGGAGCCCGGTGAGATGCCACCGATGTCGGCATGGTGGCCGCGGGAGCCGACATAGAACGCGGGTGTAAACAATCCTGCCTCAGGCGATGCACTCAAAAACACCGGCGTGATCACGGTCACGTCCGGCAAATGCGTACCGCCGTGATAGGGGTCGTTCAGTACGTAAACATCACCCGGCTGCATAACTCCCGCGTTACGGGCAATCACCGTCTTGATGCTCTCCCCCATGCTGCCCAGGTGCACCGGCATGTGCGGGGCGTTGGCAATCAAATGACCTTGCGCGTTAAACAAGGCGCAAGAAAAGTCGAGCCGTTCTTTGATGTTGACCGAGTACGCGGTGTTCTGTAATTGCAGCCCCATTTGCTCGGCAATGTTCATGAACAGGTTGTTGAAGACCTCCAGCATGATTGGGTCAGCCTTTGTTCCTGCTGCGAATTTAATAGCGCGTTGCGCAGATCGAACAAGGCTTAGATGGTCAAACTCGGTCAAGCTTGCGGTCCAACCTGGCTCCACCACCGTGGTGGCGTTCTGTTCGGCAATGATGGCCGGGCCAACGATCACATCGCCGACGCGCAAGTCTTCACGCACCACCAGTGCAGCTTGATGCCATTGCCCGCCTGAGTACATCGGCACACCCTCACGCACCTCGGCACGGCGCGGCAATTCACGCGGCGGATGCATCGCCATGCGCTGCTCGGTTGGCGCATCCCCAGGCAGCACTGCCTCCACCGACACGGCCTCCACCATCAAGTCCTTGCCCGGCATCAGGAAAGAAAACCGCTGCTGGTAGGCCTGCTCGAAAGCGGCGGTGATGCTGGCCAGCGACCCAAACTTCACCACCAACGCCGAGTCCGTGCCCTGATAGCGCACATGCACACGCCGATGCACCACGACCTCACCCATGTTCATCTGTTGTCGCGCCAGTTCCTCGCACGCAGCCTCATTCAGCGCATCAAGACGCTGCGTGATTTGGGCCAACGACGCGTCCGACAAGGCCAGCTCCACAGCCTGCTCCCGAATTACGTTTTGATCCGCCAAGCCCATGCCATAGGCCGACAGCACACCGGCCAGCGGGTGCACCAAGACCTGCGTCATGCCCAAGGCATCGGCCACCAGACAGGCATGCTGCCCACCCGCCCCACCAAAACACTGCAAGGTATAGCGTGTGACGTCGTAGCCGCGTGCGACCGATATTTTCTTGATGGCGTTGGCCATCTGCTGCACCGCAATGCTGATGAAGCCTTCCGCCACTTGCTCAGGTGTCATTCCCTCCCCCGCTGGGGGAGGGCCAGGGTGGGGGCCACCCCCAAGCTGGTCAGCCAGCTCTGAAAACAACTGACGCACCACGTCCGCATCCAGCGCCTCATCGCCCTGGGGGCCAAACACCTTGGGGAAATAAGCGGGTTGAACCTTGCCCACCATCACATTCGCATCCGTCACGGCCAGCGGGCCGCCACGCCGATAACTGGCCGGTCCCGGGTTGGCCCCGGCGCTTTGCGGCCCCACGCGAAAGCGCGCACCGTCAAAGGCCAGTATCGACCCGCCACCCGCTGCTACCGTGTGGATGCTCATCATGGGAGCACGCATGCGCACGCCCGCCACCTGGGTTTCAAACTCGCGCTCGAACTCGCCCGCGTAGTGCGACACATCGGTGGACGTGCCGCCCATGTCAAAGCCAATCACCCGCGCATGTCCGGCCACCTCAGCGGTGCGGGCCATGCCCACAATGCCACCGGCTGGGCCGCTCAAAATGGCGTCTTTGCCCGCGAAGAATTGTGCGTCTGTGAGTCCGCCGGACGACTGCATGAAAAACAACTTCACCCCCGGCATCTCAGTCGCCACCTGATCCACATAGCGCCGCAAAATCGGCGACAAATAGGCATCGACCACGGTGGTGTCGCCCCGGCTCACCAGCTTCATCAGCGGGCTGCTCTGGTGCGAGGTGCTGATCTGCGTGAAACCCAATTCCCGCGCGATGAACTCGGCCACCATCTCATGCGCGCTGAAGCGGTAAGCGTGCATGAACACAATCGCCACGCTGCGCAAGCCCCGTGCATAGGCCGCAGCCATCTGGGTGCGCAGGGCGGCCACGTCCAGCGCCTGCACCAGCTCACCCTGCGCGCCGATGCGCTCGTCGGCCTCGATCACTTCTTTGTAGAGCAACTCGGGCAGCACGATGTGCCGGTCAAACAGGCG
>CANCDA010000033.1 GCA_947374705.1 Comamonadaceae bacterium
GCTTCGGGCACGACTTCGGTGGCCCCTGCAAGCTGGAGTTTTTCAAGGTTGAGGTCGTCTTGCGTGCGCACAATCACTGGTACCTGCGGTGCGTGGGAGCGCACACTGCCCAGCACTTTGATGGCACCTGACACGTCCAGATAGGTCACTACCACCGCGCTGGCGCGCACCAGACCGGCCGACATGAGCACTTGCAGGCGCGTGGCATCACCAAAGACCACAGACTGACCTGCCGCCGTGGCTTGGCGCACACGGTCGGGGTCCATGTCCAGCGCCATGTAGGGGATGTTTTGGCTGTCCAGAATGCGGGCCAGGTTTTGGCCGCAGCGCCCGTAGCCGCAGATGATGACGTGCTTGCTGACGTTGATGGATTTGCGCGCAATGGAGGTCATCTGCAAAGACTGCGTCAGCCACTCGCTGGACACGAGTTTGAGCACCAGCGCATTGCTGTACATGATGATGAAAGGCGTGGCCAGCATCGACAGCACCATACTGGCCAAAATCGGGTTGAACAAATCGGGCGGCACCAGTTCATTTTGGAGTGCCAAGGTGAGTAACACAAAGCCAAACTCACCGGCCTGGGCCAGGTACAAACCGGTGCGCAGCGAGACGCCTGCTGTGGCTCCCATGAGACGTGCCAAAACAGCCACCAGCGCGGTCTTGAACAGAACCGGCAATGCCACCAAAACCAGCACCAAAAACCAACGCTCCAGCACCAAACGCCAGTCCAGCAGCATGCCGATGCTGATGAAAAACAGCCCCAGCAGCACGTCGTGAAACGGGCGAATGTCGGTCTCTACCTGCGGCTTGAATTCGGTCTCAGAAATCAACATGCCTGCAATGAAAGCGCCTAGCGCCAAGCTGAGCCCGGCCAGCTCGGTCAACCAGGCCAACCCCAGCGTGATGAGCAGCAGGTTCAAGAAAAATAACTCTTCGCTTTTGCGCCGTGCCACCAGGGTAAGCCAGCGGCGCATCACCCACTGGCCACCGGTCAGCAGCAGTGTGATGAGCACCACGGCTTTGAACGTGGCCAGCGACAAGGCGGTGACCAGTTGCTCGCCCGAAGCCCCCAGGGCCGGGATGATGACCAGCAAGGGCACGACCGCCAAGTCTTGGAACAACAGCACGCCCATGACGCGTTTGCCGTGCTCGCTTTCCAGCTCAATGCGCTCGGCCATCAGTTTGACCACGATGGCCGTGCTGCTCATGGCCAGCGCGCCCGACAAGGCCAGTGCCGTCTTCCAGTTCATCGGCCACAAGGCAGGCAAGACCCAGGCCAGTGCCAATGAGGCCCCGGTGGCCAGCACCATGGTGAACACCACCTGAAACAGGCCCAAGCCAAACACGTGTTTGCGCATGGCGCGCAGCTTGGACAAGTTGAACTCCAGACCGATGACAAACATCAAAAACACCACGCCAAACTCAGCCAGGTGTTGCACCCCTTGCGAGTTCTGCGCCAGACCCAAGGCATTGGGGCCAATCAGCACGCCCGCCACCAAATAACCCAGCATCGGCGGCAGCTTTAAAAACCGAAAACCCACCACCCCCAGCACAGCGGCCAGCAGGTACAACAGGGTGAGTTCAAGCGCGTTCATGGGTGCATCGTAACAAGGGCATGAGTCAGCGGATTAAGGCGGTTTGAATTCCGCTGGCTAAAATCAAGCGATGAGCCTCACCCCCACGCAAACCCCGCCTTTCAATGCAGCACAAGCCATTCGGCTGGCACGCGAGACGCTGGAGATAGAGGCTTCGGCGGTTCAGGGTTTGTCGCTCCGGGTGGGTGAGGCCTTTGCCCAGGCGGTTGAGCGCATCTTGCAGGTGCAAGGGCGTGTGGTGGTGATGGGCATGGGCAAGAGCGGCCACATCGGACGCAAGATGGTGGCCACGCTGGCCTCTACCGGCACAGCAGCCATGTTTGTGCACCCCGCAGAGGCCAGCCATGGTGATCTGGGCATGATCAAGCCGGTGGATCTGGTGCTGGCCATCTCCAACAGTGGCGAATCCGATGAGCTCACCGCCATCTTGCCGGTGCTCAAGCGTTTAGGCGTGCCGCTGATCGCCATGACGGGCAAGCCCGGCTCCACCTTGGGCCGCCACGCGGATGTGGTGCTGGACAGTGGTGTTGAAAAAGAAGCCTGCCCGCTCAACCTCGCGCCCACCGCCAGTACCACAGCGCAACTCGCCTTGGGCGATGCCCTGGCCGTGGCGTTGCTGGATGCGCGCGGCTTCCGGGCCGAGGACTTTGCCCGCTCCCACCCCGGTGGCGCACTGGGACGCAAACTGCTCACCCATGTGGGCGATGTGATGCGCGCGGGCGATGCGGCACCGCGTGTGCTGCCCGATGCGGGCTTTAGCGCCTTGATGCGCGAGATGAGCGCCAAAGGCCTGGGTGCAACGGCCATTGTGGACGCGCAGCAGCGCGTGCTGGGCATCTTTACCGACGGGGATTTGCGCCGCTTGATGGAGCAGGGGGTGGACTTGCGTGAGCGCAGCGCGCAACAGCTCATGCACCCGAACCCCGTCACCATTCGCGTGGATGCACTGGCGGTGGAGGCGGCTGAGTTGATGGAGCTGCGACGCATCACCAGTGTGCTGGTGGTCGATGTCGAGGGGCGCTTGTGTGGTGCGCTCAATAGCAATGATTTGATGCGTGCCAAGGTGATATGACCCCCACGCTTGCCACTACGTGTGCTGCGCTGCCCCCCGAGGGGGCCGTGCCTGGCTTGGGGCGGCCCGGCGCTGCGGCTGCTCCTGTGCCTGCGCTTAATTTTCCACCCGCGTTGCTGCTCAACGCCCAAGGCATTCGCGTCGCGTTTTTTGATGTGGACGGTGTGCTGACCGATGGCGGGCTGTATTTTTCAGCACAGGGCGAAACCCTCAAGCGCTTCAACACGCTGGACGGGCAGGGCATCAAGCTGCTGCAACGCGTGGGCATCACACCGGTGGTCATCACCGGGCGCGACTCTGAGCCTCTGCGCCTACGGTTGAAAGCCTTGGGTATTGACCGAGCCTACTTCGGCACAGAAGACAAATGCCCGGCCGCCGAGCAAGCCCTGCAGGCCTTGGGCTTGGGCTGGCAGCAGGCCGCCGCCATGGGGGACGACTGGCCGGATCTGCCCGTCATGCAGCGCGCGGCCCTGGCCTGTGCGCCGCTTAACGGCCACGCCGAGGCACGCGCGCTGGCGCATTACGTGACGCAGGCGCGCGGTGGTGAGGGTGCGGTGCGCGAGTTTTGTGACTTGCTCCTGGTGGCCAGTGGCCGCTATGCAGCCTTGCTGGAAGAGAGCACGCGGTGATTAGCCTGCTGCGCCAGGGCTGGGATCGCTTTGCCCTCTTTATGCCCGTGTTGTTGATGGGGGTGTTGGCCTTGGGCACGTATTGGTTGGTGCGCAGCACGCCTGGCTTGTCAGAGCCGCGCCCTGAGCAGGCGACACGACATGAGCCGGACTATTTCATCCAACAGTTTTCCGTGAAAACATTTGACGTGAATGGTCGCTTGAAGAGCGAGGTCTTGGGCACGCAGGCGCGGCATTACCCGGACACCGACACGCTGGAGATTGACCAGGTGCGCATGCGCAACTTCAATGACAAGGGGCAGTTGACCACCGCCTCAGCCAACCGTGCCTTGAGCAATGCCGATGGCTCGGAAGTTCAATTGACGGGCAACGCCGTCGTGCTGCGCGAGGCAACGCAAGGCAAAGATGGCTCGCTCACGCCGACGATGAGTTTCAAGGGCGAATTTTTGCACGCCTTCGTGAACACTGAACAACTCAAATCACACAAACCCGTGGAGCTCAGACGTGGCAACGACCTCATCACCGCAGACAACCTAGCGTTTGATAACTTTGATTCAAAGTTGGAGTTGCAGGGCCGCGTGCGTGGTGTCTTGATGCCGGCAAAGTCGCGCTAAACAGATCCGTTCTACAGACGCGTTAAAAATGCGGGCATGAAAAAAGGGCCCGTGAGGGCCCTTTTTAGAAAGCTTGAATTGGCTTGAGGCCAATCGGGTGCTTAGTAGCCGCCACGGCCACCGCCGCCACCGCCGCCGTAACCACCGCCGCCACCGCCACCGCTACGGCCACCGCCGTAACCGCCGCCGCCGCCACCACCACCGTAGCCGCCACCGCCGCCACCACCACCGTAGCCGCCGCCGCCACCGCTACGAGGAGCACGTGGCTCCATCGGGCGAGCTTCGTTGACCACGAGACCACGGCCACCGTATTGCTGACCGTTCATGCCGTTGATAGCGGCTTGAGCTTCAGCATCGCTGCCCATTTCCACAAAGCCGAAGCCTTTGGAGCGGCCAGTGTCACGTTCCATCATGACTTTGGCGCTGGACACGGAACCGTGAGCTGCAAAAGCTTGTTGCAGGTCTTCGTCACGGAAGGAATAGGGCAGGTTGCCCACGTAAAGTTTGTTGCCCATGAAAGGACTCCTCAAAAAACACTCAAAACGCGATGGAGTCCAATACCCGGCATTACCCACCATCAACAAACAATGAAGACTTAAAGCAGATGCGAAACTGACCATTCACCGCAAACTTGCATTGCCAAGTTTCGACAATACCCGGCCATTATCACCATTTTTATGGTACGGGCAATTAATTTTGTGACTTAACAACAAAATTAAAAGGAGAAGCCGCTTTAAAACGACTTTTCCTTGCCCCTGCACTTACCAATTCGCCTCGTGATCCGGGGTTGCACTGGTTTTGTGGATGGACAAATCGGCCCCATCAAACTCCTCTTCCTGGCTCAGGCGCAGGCCCATGGTGTATTTGAGCGCACCATAAACCACGATGCCACCCACCAGCGCCCAAGTCACGCCCATGGCCGTGCCGATCAACTGGCCACCCAATGAAACACCACCCAAGCCGCCCAGCGCCTGGCTGCCAAAAATACCCGCCGCAATGCCACCCCAGGTGCCGCACAGGCCGTGCAGTGGCCAAACACCCAGCACGTCGTCAATCTTCCACTTGTTTTGGGTCAGCGTGAACATGAAGACAAAAATGCCGCCTGCCACGCCGCCCACCACCAGCGCGCCCAGTGGGTGCATCAGGTCAGAGCCTGCACACACAGCCACCAAGCCGGCCAGGGGGCCGTTGTGCACAAAGCCGGGGTCGTTTTTGCCCACCAGCAGCGCCACCAGCGTGCCGCCCACCATGGCCATGAGGGAGTTCAGCGCCACCAGGCCCGATATCTTGTCTTGGGTTTGTGCGCTCATCACGTTAAAGCCAAACCAGCCGACGATCAGAATCCAGGCGCCCAGGGCCAGGAAGGGGATGCTGGACGGCGGGTGGGCCGAAATCGCACCATCTTTGCGGTAGCGGTTGCTGCGCGCGCCCAGCAAAAGCACGGCGGGCAGTGCAATCCAGCCGCCTACGGCGTGAACAACGACGCTGCCTGCAAAGTCATGAAACTCCTCGCCCGTCAGGGCTTTGATCCAGGCCTGAATGCCGAAATGCTGGTTCCAGGCAATGCCTTCAAAGAAGGGGTAAATCACGCCCACGATCACGCCCGTGGCGATGAGCTGCGGCCAGAACTTGGCGCGTTCCGCAATACCGCCCGAAATGATGGCGGGAATGGCTGCGGCAAAGGTCAGAAGGAAGAAAAACTTCACCAACTCATAGCCATTCTTGGCGACCAGTTGGTCGGCCCCCACCAGAAAGCTGGTGCCATAGGCCACGCCGTAGCCGACCAGGAAATAAACCACAGTGGAGAGCGAAAAATCCACCAATATCTTGACCAGCGCGTTGACCTGGTTTTTACGGCGAACCGTGCCCAGCTCTAAAAATGCGAAACCGGCGTGCATGGCCAGAACCATGATGGCGCCGAGGAGAATGAACAAGGTGTCAGCGCCCTGTTTTAGTGCTTCCATGAGGACCTCTTTGAGTTAAATGCGTTAAGTTGGTGCGTAAAAAGTAGAAAATTACTTTAGCACCAAAATGAAGCAATAACTGCGCCAATTTGATGCATCAATGATGGGTGAGCTTCGGCATATACTTGACCTCAGCGCCGATTTGATCCAGATTGCGGGCGCCGGAATCTTGGAATTCCGAAGTTCAGCTAAAGACGGCAAGAGTGACCTCACCCGGTACCCGGCCCCGCCTAGCGCTGAGCCGGGTTTTGTTTTTTTGAGGTCTCGTTTCAAGCCATGTTGATCGCCACGCCCCAATCCATGCACTTTGCCGCCGCCCTGCCTTTGCAGAGTGGTACATCGATTCGCGACTACGCCTTGAGCTATGAGACCTACGGCACGCTCAACGCCGACAAGTCCAATGCAGTGCTGATCTGTCATGCCCTCAACGCCTCGCACCACGTGGCCGGGGTGTACGAAGGCCAAGACAAATCCGAAGGCTGGTGGGACAACATGATTGGGCCGGCTAAGCCGGTGGACACCCACCGTTTCTTCATCATTGGTGTCAACAACTTGGGCTCCTGCTTTGGCTCCACCGGCCCCATGCATGTGAACCCCGACACCGGCAAGGTCTATGGGGCCGACTTCCCCGTGGTCACGGTGGAAGACTGGGTCAATGCGCAAGCGCGGCTGTTGGACGCCTTGGGCATCCAGACCCTGGCCGCTGTTATGGGCGGCAGCCTGGGCGGCATGCAGGCACTCTCTTGGGCGCTGCAATACCCGCAGCGCGTGCGCCACGCCGTGGTGGTGGCCAGCGCGCCCAATCTCAACGCCGAGAACATTGCCTTCAATGAAGTCGCGCGCCGCGCCATCGTCACCGACCCCGAGTTTCACGGCGGGCATTTTTACGAGCACGGTGTCGTGCCCAAACGCGGGCTGCGTATCGCCCGCATGATCGGCCACATCACCTACCTGAGTGACGACGTGATGAACGAGAAGTTCGGGCGCCAGTTGCGAGAAGCGGTGGTGGGCAGTGCCACGGGCTACAAATACTCGACGCAGGACGTGGAGTTCCAGATCGAGAGTTACTTGCGCTACCAGGGCGACAAGTTCAGCGAGTACTTTGACGCCAACACCTACCTGCTCATCACCCGCGCGCTGGACTACTTTGACCCGGCCCGCGCCCATGGCGGCAACCTGACGAGCGCCTTGGCCCAAGCCGCCTGCAAGTTCCTCATGGTCAGCTTCAGCACCGACTGGCGCTTCTCGCCCTCGCGCAGCCGTGAGATGGTCAAGGCCCTGGTCGCCAATGGTCGTGATGTGAGTTACGCCGAGATTGACGCGCCGCATGGGCACGATGCGTTTCTGCTGGACGATGCGCGTTACTTGAACTTGGTGCGCGCCTACTTTGAGCGCATCGACGCCGAGTTGACGGGGGCGGATGACTCAGCCGTCACGCCCGTCCCACGCACCACGCCCAACCCGCTCACGCCTCTCGTGCCCGCCCGATCTCGCGTGCTCGACCTGGGGTGTGGCGATGGCGACCTGCTCGCGCAGCTCCAAGCCCAACGCGCCTGCACCGGCTACGGCATCGAGATCAGCGACGCCCATGTGTTGGCCTGCGTGCAGCGCGGTGTCAACGTCATCCAGTTCAACCTGGACGATGGCCTGGCCCTGTTCGGCGATCAGTCCTTCGACGTGGTACTGCAAATCGACACGCTCCAACACCTGCGCAACACCGAAACCATGCTGCGCGAGACCGCGCGCGTGGGCCGCATCGGCATCGTGGCTTTCCCCAACTTCGGCCACTGGCCCAATCGCTTGAGTGTGTTGCTCGGGCGCATGCCCGTCACCAAGCGCTTGCCCTACCAGTGGTACGACACGCCCAATATCCGCGTGGCCACCTTTAAAGACTTCGAGGCACTGGCGCTTAAAAACCAGTTGCGTTTGCTGGATGCTTACGGCCTGCAAGAGGGACGTGAAGTGCGCTGGTTGCCCAACGCAATGGCCGGCACGGCAGTATTCAAGTTGCAGGGCGATGCCGTCTGACCCCCGGGCGGGGCTAACCAAGGCGGGCCACACCGCGAACAAACGCCCGCAATAAAGGTTTGAAAACCCGCCGTTGCACGAGTATGCTGTTAGACCAACCCTCAAGGAGACTGCGCCATGAAGCTCTACTGCCACCCTGCCTCCACCACCAGCCGCCCGGTCATGCTGTTTGCCGCCGAAAACGGCATTGTGCTGGATAAGCAAATCGTTGACTTGTTCACTGGCGAGCACTACCAGCAGCCCTTCGAGGCCATCAACCCCAACCACTTGGTGCCCGTGCTGGAAGACGGCGACCTGCGCCTGACCGAAAGCTCGGCCATTCTGAAATACTTGGCCGACAAAATCAGCTCCCCGCTTTACCCCGCTGACCTCAAGCAGCGCGCCCGCGTTAACGAGCGCATGGACTGGATCAACACCCAGCTCTGCCGCGACTTTGCCTACGGCTTCATCTACCCGCAAATTTTCTCCTTCCACAAACGCCGCAGCGACGAGGCGCATGCTGCCACTCTGCAATGGGGCAAGGAGCGCGCTGAAGGCTGGATGAAGGTGCTGGACCAGCACATCCTGGGCGCAGACAACCCCTATGTCTGCGGCAAAGACATCACCATTGCCGACTACTTCTGCGCCGCCTTCGTCGCCCTGGCTGAACTGGTGGGCAGCGACTTTGCCGCCTACCCCAACGTCAAGCGCTGGCTGGGCCAAATGAAGGCCTTGAAACACTGGAACAGCATCAACGAAACCATCAACGGCTACGGCGCATCGCTCAAGGGCCAGCCGATGCAGGCCCTGGCCTGACACTTGAGAACTTGCGGGACAGACCAAGAGTTACACGCAGTGAACTTTGCTCTGTCCTCAACTGATTAGGAACATCATGATCGAGAAACTCCACCACAACGCCTACCGCTGCCGCGACTCGGAAGAAACACGGCGCTTTTACGAAGACTTTCTCGGCCTGCCCCTGGTCGGCACGCTGGAGATTGGCCAAACCAAGAGCGGCCGCGCCACGCAGACCCTGCACACCTTCTACCAAATGGACGACGGCTCGCACCTGGCCTTCTTCGAAGCCCCCGATATGCCCTTCGACTTCAAACCTCAGCACGACTTTGATTTGCACATCGCATTGGAAGTGGCCGCCCCCGTGCTGCCCGTCATGCTGGCCAAGGGTCGGGCCGCAGGCATTGAAACGCGCGGCCCGTCGGACCACGGCTTCATCGACTCCATCTACTTCCGCGACCCCAACGGCTACGTGATCGAGCTGTGCGCCAAACGCGCCAACCACGATGCCGAGATGAATCCGGCGCACAACGGCGCGCGTGACAAACTAACGCGCTGGACGGCCCGCAAAGCCGGGGCGGCGACCGCATGAGCGCGGCCCCCACCCCCACCGTTTCTTTTTCAGAAGCTTTCAAGTTTTGGCTCAAGCTCGGCTTCATCAGCTTTGGTGGCCCGGCCGGGCAGATTGCCATCATGCACCGCGAGCTGGTGGAGCAAAAGCGTTGGATATCCGACAAACGCTTCTTGCACGCGCTTAACTACTGCATGGTCTTGCCGGGGCCGGAGGCACAGCAACTCGCCATCTACATTGGCTGGCTGCTGCACCGCACCTGGGGCGGCATCGTGGCGGGCACGCTGTTTGTACTGCCCTCGCTGTTCATCCTGATTGGCCTGTCCTGGGTGGTGGTGGCTTTTGGCAGCGTGCCCTGGGTGGCGGGCCTGCTGTATGGCGTCAAGCCTGCCGTGGCGGCGCTGGTCTTGCAGGCGGTGCACCGCATTGGCAGCAAGACGCTCAAACATCCGCGCAAAGTGCCCCTGCTGTGGCTGGTGGCCGTGAGCAGCTTCATTGCCGTGGCCTTGCTGGACGTGCCCTTCCCTTGGGTTGTGGGCGTGGCCGCGCTCACCGGCTGGCTAGGCTCGAAATTTGTGCCCGCGCAGTTCGCCGCAGGTGGCGGACACGGCGGTAAGGGCAAAGACGGTGCACCGCATCAGCCCTGCGTGATTGACGACGACACGCCCACGCCAGCGCACGCGCTGTTTAGAAAATCGCACCTCATCAAGCTGCTGCTGGTTGGTGCAGTCTTGTGGGCCGTGCCCATGGGCTGGCTGCTGGCCACCTACGGCTGGGCTGGCACGCTCACGCAAATGGGCTGGTTCTTCACCAAAGCGGCCTTGCTCACCTTTGGCGGTGCTTATGCCGTGCTGCCCTATGTGTACCAGGGTGCGGTCGAGCAATTTCACTGGCTCACCGGCCCGCAAATGATCGACGGCCTGGCCCTGGGCGAGAGCACACCCGGCCCCCTCATCATGGTGGTGACCTATGTCGGTTTTCTCGGCGGCTGGGCCAAGCAAGTGCTAGGGCCGGACACGCTCTTTCTGGGTGCTGCGCTGGCCGCCACGGTCGTGACTTGGTTCACCTTCCTGCCCTCTTTCATCTTCATCCTGGCCGGTGGCCCGCTGGTCGAGAGCACGCACGGCAAGCTGGGCTTCACCGCACCCTTGACCGCCATCACGGCGGCGGTGGTGGGGGTGATTGCCAGCCTGGCTCTGTTTTTTATCGTCCACATCGCCAACAAACCGGGCGCTACAGGCTCCTTCTTTGCTCAAATCGATGTCGCGGCATTGGTTCTCTCAGCCCTCGCGCTGCTGGCCTTGTTGCGATACAAAGTAGGCGTGATGCCTGTGATTGGCGCGTGTGCGCTGGCAGGACTGGTGTTGAAGTTGGCAGGGGTGGTTTGACTTCAGCAGCGATCACGGGCTCAGGCCGCTTTTTTCTGCCCAATTTCGGTCAATGAAGTTTGCAAGGCTGAGGCGGGCACGCCGTCTTTCCAGGGCAGATCCACCGGGTAGTCCTCCAGCAAGCAATCATCGGGCAAGCAGGTGATGGGCGTGAAGTCGCGGTGCGCAATGTACTCGGGGCGCTTGTGGCGGCGAATGTGGTTGCTGACCGCACACAGGCTGAGGTAAACGCTGACCCGGTCAAACGGTGACAGGTTGCTGCCTGAGGCGTGCACCAAGCAGGAGTGGAACAAAATCATCGAACCCGCCGGGCCTTTGGGGCTGACGATGCCGCCCTCTTTGCCACCGGCACGTTGCACCAACTGGCGGATCAAATCATTGTCAACCGTCCACAGCGGGTAGCTGGTGGTGGTCAGGTCATGCTTGGCGTCAACCACGCCTTTTTTGTGGCTGCCGGGGATGAACATCAAGGGGCCGTTGTGCTCGGTGACGTCGTCCAGAAAAATGGCCACGTTCATGGCGCGTTCGGTCGGCATCAAGTCGTCATTCAGCCAGGTGCCGTAGTCTTGGTGCCACTGCCAGACATCGCCCTCAAAAGCCATCTTGCCGTTGACCTTGAACTGGTGCATGTAGAGCGCCTCGCCCAGCAAGTCTTCCACCGGCTCGATCATGCGCGGGTGGCGTGCCAACTTGGCAAAGGGCTCGCTGTACATGTGGGCGGCAAAGTTGGTGCGTACCGCGTCTTTGCCTTTTTCACGGATGTTGTAGTTTTCGCGCCGGCTGTAGATCTCTGGCACGGCGTCGCACAAGGTTTGCGTTTCTTCGGCGCTGAACAGGCCGGGGAAAAACAGGTAACCATCGCGGTCGAATTGGGCGAGTTGTTCGGGGGTGAGGTTCATCGTCGTTCTCCTGGGGGGGGTGGGGCGCAATGGATGGGGTTCTGATTTCTGAATCCATGCTTATTTTGCTTTGTTTTTTGCCTCAACACGGGCTGTGCGCGCTTTGTTGGCTCAAAGAAGTGGGGGGATTCGGTGTTTTATTGGCAATTTGAATGCGCCATGCCTGGATTTAATTCATCACTGAACTTGTCCATTTCATTCACTCTGGGAGACGCACTTGAGACCTCTCAATATCCGGCTCGCTTGCCTGTCACTGAGCATGCTCGTCGCGTTTTCCAGCTCGGCACAGATATCTGACCCCGAACGATTGAAGGCGCTGGAGCAAAAATTCAACCAAAGTCTGGAGCTGATCGAACAACTTCAACAGCGCATTGCCGAACTTGAACGGCGACCCGCCGCAGCCCCAGTCGCCTCCTCGGTCACGGCTGTCACTTCGGTCAACTCAGGCCATACACCCCCCGCGTCCAACGTGGGTGCTGACGTCAGCACCCGTGTCGAAACCTTGGAACGCACGGTGGCCGATCTGGCCAGCAGCACCCTCAAGACGGGGACGGATATGGGGCTGCCTTTGCATGGTTTTTTTGACGCCGGCTACACACGCTCCAACATCAATGGGCCCGGCTATGACCGCTCAGGATTTCGTTTGGGGGCCTTCAGTATTTACCTCACGCCGCAGTTGAGTGATCGGATCAAGGGCCTGGTCGAGTTGGCGTTTGAGTACGGCAATAGCGGTGAGCTGGCCACCGATTTGGAGCGTTTGCAACTCGGTTATGTGCTGACGGACAACATCACCCTGTGGGCGGGGCGTTTCCATACGCCCTATGGCTACTGGAATACGGCCTTTCATCACGGCGCGCAGATTCAAACCAGCATCACCCGCCCACGCATCATTGCGTTTGAAGACCAGGGCGGCATCTTGCCCGCTCACACCGTGGGTGCCTGGGCCACTGGCAAATTTGACACCGGCCTGGGACGCGTGAATTACGACGTGTACGCGGGCAATTCGAGCAGCTTGGTGGACGGCACCTTGAACTTCAACGCCTCAGGCTTTGATAATCAATCGCCCTCGGTCGGCTTCAATGTGGGCATCAGCCCGCGCGCTGTGCCCGGTCTGACGGTGGGGCTGCACGGCCTGCAACACCAGGTCAACAGTTACATCGGCGGTGGTGGCGGGAGTGGCGGCATCTTGAACGGGCAGATCGATATGCAGGCACTGGGCGCTTATGCCTTCTATGAAAGCGACCGCTGGGAAGTGATTGCAGAGTACTACCAGTTCAACAACACCGACCTGTTGGGTGCGGCGGGCACCAACGCCAGCTCGGCCGGCTTCGTCCAGGGGGGCTACCAGTTCAAAGACCGGTGGACTGGATTTGCCCGCTACGAAAAAGCGTCGCTCAACCAGAACGACCCCTATTTCAACTTGATGAACCTGGGCGCCACCCAGTACGGCAGCTCTTACAAGCAGCACACCGTGGGTCTGCGCTACGACCTGGATCCGCGGACGGCGCTGAAGTTTCAGCTTGAACAAATCGTTGACGAAGGCAATGCCAGTCGAAGTGTCAACTGGTTGCGTGCCCAATACTCAGTCCGTTTCTAAAAAAGGCCCATCATGCCATTCAACCCTACCCATCTTGGGGTGCTGATCACCTCACTTTTAGTCACCACGGCCGGCGCAGGCGATGTTTTCGTGATTGCCAATCCCAGCCTCAACCTCACGGCCGAAGAGGTGCGCGACGTGTTCACGGGTGAGAAACAGTTAGCGGGCAATGTCAAATTCGTGCCCATGGACAACGCATCTTTGCAGGCCGATTTCCTGTCTAAAGTGCTCAAGGTGGAGGCCAACAAGTACACCTCGATTTGGGTCAAAAAAGGGTTTCGGGATGGTCTCAACCCCCCGCCGACGCGTGGCAACGATGCCGAGGTCATCAACATCGTGAAGAGCAATCTCGGTGCTGTGGGTTACGTCAGCAGGGCAACGCCTGACGTGAAGGTCATCCACAAGTATTGACGCGGCTCGTCTTCACGTTAAGGGTTCAACGCCCACCACCCACATCCACCACACTCCCTGTGGTGTAGCTGGCCGCATCACTCAGTAGCCAGACAATGGCCTGCGCCACTTCCTGCGCCGTGCCAGGGCGACGCATAGGGATGGTGGGGGCGAGCTGCTGGGCGCGTTCGGGTTGGCCACCGCTGGCGTGGATGTCGGTGTCAATCACGCCGGGGCGTACCGCGTTGACGCGTATGCCCTCAGTCGCCACCTCGCGCCCCAGGCCCACGGTGAAGCTGTCAATCGCGCCCTTGCTCGTCGCGTAATCCACGTACTGGCCGGGCGAACCCAGCGTGGCCGCCACGCTGCTCAAGTTGACGATGGCCCCACCCGTGCCACCGTGGCGCGTGCTCATGCGCCGCACGGCTTCGCGCGCGCACAACATCGTGCCGATGACGTTGATGTCCAACAAACGCCGCCAGCGCGCCACGTCCATCTCGTCCACGCGCGCGGCCACGTCCACCACACCAGCGCTGTTGACCAGTGCGGTGAGGCGTCCGAGTTGCGCGTCCACGGTGGCAAACATGGCCAAGACCTGCGCCTCATCGGCCACATCAGCCTGCACGGCCATGGCCTTCCCGCCCTGGGCTTGAATGGCGCGCACCACCACCTCGGCCGCACTGGCGTTGTGGCTGTAGTTGACGGCCACGGCATAGCCTTGGGCCGCCGCCAGATGCGCCGTGGCCGCGCCAATGCTGCGACTACCGCCGGTGATGAGTAGGACTTTGTTCATGAGCGGCTCCTGTGAATAAATGTGAGTGACCAAAAAGATAACATGCGGGCTGGCCACCCCTCTCAACTTCAGGACATCCGCATGCGCAAAACCGTTGACTACTACATCGCCCCGCAAAGCCCCTACACCTACTTTGGCCACGAGCGCTTTGTCGCCATGGCCAAAGCCAACGGTGCCACGGTTCGCCTCAAGCCCGTGGACTTGGGCAAGGTATTTCCTCTGTCAGGTGGCCTGCCCTTAAGCAAGCGGCCACCGCAGCGCCTGGCCTACCGGCTGCTGGAGCTCAAGCGCTTTGGTGAATTTTTGAACAAGCCCATCAACGTGCAACCCACCTTCTTCCCCGTGGCGGGCGACGACTGCGCGCGCCTCATCATCACGGTGGATTTGCACGACGGCTTGGATGCCGCCTTGCGCCTGACCGGCGCCATTCTGGCCGCCGTGTGGGAGCAACAACGCAACATTGCCGACGCAGCCGTGCAAGCCGAACTGCTGAGCGAATGCGGCCTGAGCGCGCAGCGTCTTGAACAAGCCAAAGACCCGAAAATCCAATCCCTGTACGACAGCTACACCACAGAGGCCAACGAGGCCAACGTCTTCGGCGCGCCCAGTTTCGTCATTGACGGTGAGCTGTTCTGGGGCCAGGATCGACTCGACTTTGTTGAACGCAAATTGCTCTCCTGAAACCTTGCGGGACAGACCGCAGTGACGCGAAGCGCACCAGCTCTGTCCTCAACTGATTAACACACCATGACCCAAACCATCCAACTCACCGCCGCCGACGGCACCACCTTCCCCGCCTACGTGGCCCAGCCCAACGGCACACCCAAGGGCGCTATCGTCGTGCTGCAAGAAATCTTCGGCGTCAACGCCCACATCCGCGCCGTGGCCGATGGCTATGCCGCCGCAGGCTACTTGGCCATTGCGCCAGCCACCTTCACCCGCGTTAAACCCGGTGCAGGCCTCGGTGTGGAATTGGGCTATGTTGATCCTGACCGGACAGAAGGCTTTGGCTACAAAGCGGCGGTCGAAGCCTTGCCCGCACCCGGCGTACTGCAAGACATCCAGGCCAGCATCGACTACGCGGCCCAAGCCTCGGGCGGCAAGGTTGGCGTGGTCGGCTACTGTTGGGGTGGCCTGCTCACCTGGCGCGCCGCCTGCCTGCTCACAGGCCTGTCAGCCGCCGTGCCCTACTACGGTGGCGGCATGACCAGTCCGGCCGAGGCCGCACGCCAGCCCACCGTGCCCGTGCTCGCGCACTTCGGTGAGCTGGACCAGCACATCCCCTTGGCCACCGTGCTGGCCTTCAAGGCCGCGCAACCCGGTGTGCGCGTAGAAACTTATGACGCCGACCACGGCTTCAATTGCGATCACCGGGGGGCCTACAACGCACCTGCTGCGCAGTTGGCTCGGGAGCGCACGCTGGCGTTTTTTGCCGAGCATCTGAGCTAAGACCGACCGTTTTTTGATACCAATGCGATAGCTGTTTACGCATGAATTTAAAGGATTACAGGCCAATTCGCCTGTAAATGCTTTCGCCAAACATGACGCAAATGAGGGCGCAAGCCACCAGCGCAATGCCCGCCCACTGCCAGGGGCTGACGGTTTCACCCAGCGCCAACATCCCGGCCATCAGCCCCACCACCGGCACGCCCAGACTAAAGGGCGCGACCCGGTTGGCCGCATGGCGCTTGAGCAAACCCGTCCACATGGCGTAAGCCCAGAGGGTGGCAATCCAGCCGAGGTAAGCCCCGGCCAGCCAGCTGCTCCACGGCACACTGGCCCATTTCGCCCACTGGGTCCAGGCCATCTCTGGCACAGCGGGCACCGGGTCAAAGCACAGACTTAACAGCAAAAATGGCAGGATGGGCACCAGACTGCTCCAGACCAAAAATTGCAGCGGCTCAAAGTTCGGGCTGGCCTGTTGCGCTTTGCGCGCCACCACGTTGGAGGCCGCCCACATCGCGGCTGCGCCCAGGTTCAGGCCAAAGCCCATGAGCGTGACGCTGGCCGAGGCACCCGCGCCCGTGATGAAGTTCATGCTGAAGCAGACCAACCCCAGCGCGGCCAAGATCAAACCCCCAACCAAGGGACGACTCAGGCGCTCGTGCAGCAGCACAAAGCCGAAGAGCACGGTGAAGAACACATGGGTCTGCATCAGTACCGAGGCCAGCGCGGCGCTCATGCCCACCTTCAAGGCCAGAAACAAAAGCCCGAACTGCCCCACCCCCTGAAACAAGCCATACAGCAGCACCCACTTCCAGTGCATCTGCGGCGCGCGGATGAAAAACACCAGCGGCAGCACGGCAAACACATAGCGCGCCGCACCCATCTGAAACGGCGTGAAATCATGCAGCGCCATTTTCATCACCACAAAGTTCAAGCCCCAGATCACGATCACGCCCAAGGCGGCGGCCAAGTCACGCCCGGACAAAGGGGCGGCGTTCATGGGCGGCGGTACTTCGGGGCAAGGGGCATGGGGTGATTATCACGATCGGCATAATCGTCCCAGCTGTCCACCCCGCCTCGAACATCAAAGCCCATGAGCCAA
>CANCDA010000034.1 GCA_947374705.1 Comamonadaceae bacterium
CCAGCCTTCAAGCCGTCCTCATGAAAACCATAGCCCATCCAAGCCCCTGCGAAATACGTGTGTTGCTGGCCCTGCAAGGCAGGCACAAAGGCTTGCGCGCGAATGGCCGTCAAGTCGAACACGGGGTGCGCATAGTCAAACTCTTGCAGTACGTGCAGCGGGTCAATCGGATGGATGGGGTTGAGCGAGACCAGCACTGGCTGCTGTACGGGCAAGGGCTGCAATAGGTTGATCAAGTAATGCAAGCAAACACGGGACGACTCGGCTTGGGCGCTGGACGCGCGCTCGTAGTTCCAGGCGGCCCAAGCAGAACGCTTGTTGGGCAAGACGCTGGTGTCGGTGTGCAGCACAGCGCGGTTGGATTGGTAGCGGATGGCCCCCAGCGTTGATGCCTCCTGCGGGCTGGGCTGGTGCAATAGCTGTAGCGCTTGGTCTGAATGCGTGGCCAAGATGACTTTGTCAAATCGCTCGGTTGCGCCATCGGTGACCACGCACACTCCCGCGTGGTCACGCTCAATGCGCCGCACGGGCGTGTTCAAACGTTTGTCGCCAATGCGCGCAACGATCTTGTCCACATACTGGCGTGCACCACCCTGCACTGTCCACCATTGGGGCCGGTTGCTGACCTGGAGTAAACCGTGGTTGTGACAGAAGCGGATCATGGTGGCGACCGGGAACTGCAGCATCTGCTCGGTCGGGCAACTCCAAATGCAGCCCATCATGGGCAGAAAATACCAGTCACGAAACGCGTCGCTAAAGCGATGAGCACGCAGAAAATCACCCAGCGGTTGCACTAAGCTGGCCGTATCAGCTTGCGTCGCCAGTCGGCGGCATAGCGCGTTAAATCGCAGCAGATCAGCCAGCATGCGAAGGAAGTGCGGACTCAGTAAATTGCGTCGCTGCGCAAAGACGGTGGACAACGAAGTGCCGCTCCACTCCAGACCCACTTGGCCATTGAAGGCATGCGGCACCTGCACCGAAAACGACATCTCCGACTTGGCCGTGCGCACCCCCAAATCGGCCAACAATTTGATCAACTCAGGGTAGGTGCGCGCGTTGAAAACAAGAAACCCCGTGTCCACCCCAAAGGGCTGCGCTGCACCGGGCAAGTTCACATCAACCGTGTGGGTGTGACCACCAAAGTAATCCCCCGCCTCAAAAAGCGAGATATCGGCTTTACCATGCAGTGCATGCGCTGCCGCTAGACCGGAAATGCCTGAGCCGACGATGGCGAGTTTCATGGATTCGGCCTCAAATCAGATTTTGGGGTTTCTTTCTTTTTGTCTTGGACAAAAATTATTTTAATCTTCATAATTGCGTATTATTGTACTAATTAATACATTTGTCCAAGACAAAATATGCCAAAGCCAAACACCACACTTTCGATTGCTGCGGTTGAACGTGACACCGGCTTGTCCAAAGACACGCTTCGCGTCTGGGAGCGTCGTTACGGCTTTCCCCAACCCGAGCGAGATGCTTTTGGGGAGCGGGCGTACTCTCAACTTGAGTTGGAAAAGCTGCGTGTGATCCGTCGGATGATGGATGCTGGACACAGGCCAGGTCGTTTGGTTAAGTTACCTATGGTCGAGCTATTGAGCCTAGGGGCGAGCCCCACCACAAAGGCTAAGTCAGACCACGCTGAGCCGAGCGGTGAGATTCAAAACCACATGGATTTGATCCAAGCGCACGACATAGAGGGCCTGCGTCGCTCACTCGGTCAAGCGCACATGCGCATGGGGCTGGAGGGCTTCGTGATGAGCCTTGTCGCGCCGCTCAATGTTCGTGTCGGTCAGGCGTGGGCATGCGGTGAGCTTGATATTTTTAAAGAGCATCTCTACACAGAATGTATTCAAAGCTTGCTGCGCAATGCCATTCACAGCATTCCTGCACCCGAGCGCTCCAGTCGACCCAGGGTGATGCTGACCACCTTCCCCAAAGAAGTTCACGGTTTGGGCTTGTTGATGGCCGAAACCCTGTTTGCGTTGCAGGGCTGTGCGTGCCTCTCCTTAGGCACGCAAACGCCTGTTCCCGACATTGCACGAGCAGCCGCAGCCTACAACGCCGACATCGTGGCCCTGAGCTTTACAGCCAGCATCAACGCCAACGTGGCATTTGCGGGTTTGATCGAACTGCGCCAAACACTGCCGGCGCCCATCGAAATTTGGGCGGGAGGAAATTGCCCCTCCTTGCAACGCAGAAATGCGCCCAGGGTTCAACAAATTGGCAAGCTCTCAGAAATCACAACGCAAATTGAGGGCTGGCGCGTGGCTAACCCTCTCACTGAGCCACCCGCACAACACACCATTTGAGAACTCACTTAGTTTGTAGAAACCTGACATGCTTTACCCTGAACTTTTCAAACAATTGGAAGCCGTCCGCTGGGACATGGAAAAGGACATTCCTTGGGCCTCGTTCGACCCCAGCCAGCTCTCTGAAGAGCAGGCGCAGACGATCAAAATGAATGCCATCACCGAGTGGGCGGCACTGCCTGCCACCGAAATGTTTTTGCGCGACAACCGCGATGACAGTGACTTTTGCGCCTTCATGTCGATCTGGTTTTTCGAAGAACAAAAGCACTCTCTGGTTCTAATGGAGTACCTGCGCCGTTTTCGCCCTGAGCTGGTGCCGACAGAGCAAGAGTTACATGCCGTTCGCTTTGAGTTTGACCCGGCTCCTGCGCTAGAGACCTTGATGATGCACTTTTGCGGTGAAATTAGGCTGAACCACTGGTACCGCCGCGCCAGCGAATGGCACACCGAGCCGGTCATCCAACGCATTTACAGCACGCTCAGCCAAGACGAAGCCCGCCACGGTGGTGCTTACCTGCGCTACATGAAGCGCGCCATCCAAAATTTTGGTGATGAGGCCAAAGTAGCCTTCACCAAAGTGGGGGTGCTGATGGCCAGCGCAAGGCGCACCGCGCAAGCCCTGCACCCCACCAACCTGCACGTGAACAAAGCGCTGTTCCCGAACGATACCGTCCAGAGCCGCTTACCCAACCCGGAGTGGCTGGCGCATTGGCTGGACACGCAAATCAAGTTCGACGCAAGCTGGGAAAACAAGGTGGTTGAGCGCATCTTGCACAACCTGAGCTTGCTCATGGAACGCAGCTTTAAAAACGTACAGGAACTCAATCGCTATCGAAAAGAGCTCAACGTTTCGACTTAACAAACGCAGCTCAAGCCGTGACGATCCAGCCCTCAAGCGCGTCCATCGTCTTGGGCAGCCCATACAGCGGCGCGCCTTGCCCTTGCGCCCAGGCGGCTTGCATCAGGCACAGCACGGCGTCCAGTGTGTCGCCGCTGGGGTCATCCACCAAAGCATCGCGTTGGGCGTGGCTGAGCTTGAGGCGCAGGCCGAGCCGCGTTTGGCCGTGCTCCAGCACCGTGATGAGGTCTTTGCGGGCAATCAGGCGCTCGGGCGTTTGCTTGGCCTTGTCGTCGCTCTTGTAGCTGCGCGCGCCCAATACCTCGCGTGCCAACAAGCCCGGGTAGCCCTCTAACGCGATTTTTTGGGGGCGGCCTTGCGCGTCCACGGCGTCTTTTGCTCCCGGATGCAGGCCGGGCAAGTGAACGCCCGCCTGCATCAGCAGAGGCACGCCCGCGTGCAGCATGTAGGCCACCGGCGGGTTGACCCATTTCATCGAGGGGCTGGCCCCCGCAGGCCCATCGGTGGCGCGGTGGGCGAATTTGCCACCCACAGGGCGCGCATCGCAAAACGCAGCAAAGGTAGAGCGGATGTCTTCACGGCTCAAAGCCGCGTAGTGCTGCATGCAGGCCTGCCACGCCAGCGGCCAACCCAGGTGCTGCACCAGTTCGCGTGGCAAGCCAAAGGGAAAATCAAAAGCGCCTAGCCAGTCACCGGGTTGATGCAGCCAGTCGCCAAAGCCTTGGAGAGAATCAAAACGCGCCAGTTTTAATAACTGCACACGCTTATCCTGCTTAGCCCCCAGGGCGATAACGATGTTTTTTTGACGGGTGGGGCGACTCGAAAAGTCGCAGCCCAGCAGTTGCAGTGTCACACCTTGACCCGTCCCGCAGACTTCAAGAGCGACCGATGATGGAGGCAGTGGCCATCAGCTCTTCCAACAGCGCCAGCGCGGCCGAGCCGGACATGGCGTAGGGGTCGAGTTCGAGTTTCTCCGAGTACTTGAGCAGGATGGAGGTGTTGATGTGGTGCAGATTGACTTGGCCCATGGTCCAGCCGCCAAAGCGACGCTCGGCAATTTCTTCGTAGTGCAGGAGCATCACGTCTTGATGGCGCGGGTCGCGCTGGATGTGACCGTACAACTCATTCACAGCATGGCGGCCGCCTTCAATCGCTTGCAAAAAGACATTGCCACCAAAGCACAAAATGCCGGTGATACCGCTGCTGGGGTTGTGCTGGCGCGATTGGCTGATGATTTTTTCAATCGCCTCGGGGCTCGAATCCACAGCGCGGCTGGCGTAAAGCAGACGTACCAACATATCAGCTCCTCCGAGGAATCAGGGACAAAAACTCACGACGCAGGTTGGTGTCTTTCAAGAACACGCCGCGCATGACCGAGTTGATCATCTTGCTGTCCATGTCCTTCACGCCGCGCCAAGCCATGCAGTAGTGGGTGGCCTCCATCACGATGGCCAGGCCGTCGGGCTGGGTTTTGATCTGAATCAAATCGGCCAGTTGCACCACCGCCTCTTCCTGGATTTGCGGACGCCCCATGATCCACTCGGCCAGCCGCGCGTACTTGGACAGGCCGATCACATTGGTGTGCTCATTGGGCATCACGCCAATCCATATCTTGCCGATGACGGGGCAGAAGTGGTGCGAGCAGGCACTGCGCACGGTGATGGGGCCCACGATCATCAGCTCGTTCAAATGCTCGGCGTTGGGGAACTCGGTGATGGTGGGGGCGTGCACGTAGCGGCCTTTAAACACCTCGTTCACATACATCTTGGCGACGCGGCGCGCGGTGTTGTCGGTGTTGTGATCGCGCTCGGTGTCAATCACCAGGCTGTCCAGCACGTGCTGCATCTTGACTTCAACTTCGTCGAGCAGCAGCGCCAACTCACCCGGTTCGATAAAGTCGGCAATGTTGTCGTTGGCGTTAAAGCGTTTGCGGCTGGCCTGTAGGCGCTCGCGGATTTTCACGGAAACCGGGGTTCCTTCGTCGGCGGCGCTGTCCAGCGGTGTATCTTGGGTTGTCTTGAGCATGGGGCAATGTTAATTCAATAGCGCTTACCCGTCAGGAACACCCCCAGACGCATCAAACCGTAGGCCAGTTGGTCGCGCATGCGTTGCTGCCAGGGGCGCTGGGCGTAATGGGCCGGCTCCACCCGCAAGCCCTGCAACTCCATGGCTTGCACCAGCCTGTGGCGCAGTTCGCTGGCAAAGCCCACATCGTCCACCATCACATTGGCCTCGCGTGCCAGCAGCAGGCTCAAGGGGTCAAGGTTGGATGAACCCACCGTGGCCCAATGGCCATCCACCACCGCCACCTTGGCGTGCAAAAAACTGGGCGCGTATTCGTAGATTTCCACCCCCGCCCGGAGCAGCACGCCATACACCAGCCGTACCGCGTGAAACTGCATGAAGTACTCGTAGCGCCCTTGCAGCAGCAGGCGCACCCGCACACCGCGCTGGGCCGCATGGATGAGGGCCTGACGCAACTTTCTGCCGGGCAAAAAGTAAGCGTTGGCAATGATCACCTCGTGTCGCGCATCGCCGATGGCTTTGCGGTAAGCGCGCTCAATGCTGCTGCGGTGGCGCAGGTTGTCGCGCAACAGCAAGTCGGCTTTGGCCATGCGTCCCTCATGGACTGCGGCCTGGGGCAACAGCGGGGCCTCGGGTTCATCCTCCCACTCCAGACCTACGGCCTCTTGCAAGGCGTCCCACGCCGCTGAAAAGTCCCGGTTGCGCACACGGCTGGCGGTTTGCACGCGCCACCAAAATTGGGTCATGGTCTCATGCACATCACGCACCAAGGGGCCGGTGACTCGCACGGCAAAATCAAAGCGCGGCTCGCTCAAGGGGCCATGATTGGGGTCTCGAAAATCATCCAGCACATTGATCCCGCCACACAAGGCCACCCGCCCGTCCAGCACGCACAGCTTGCGGTGCAAACGCCGCCAGCGGTTAGGTATCAACCAGCCCAAATTACCTAATGGCGAGAAGATATGCCAGTGCACGCCCGCCTCGTCCAACTGCCGGGCCCAATCCGCAGGCAAGGCGGGTGTACCCGCGCCGTCCATCACCAGGTACACCGCCAAGCCCCGGCGGGCGGCGCGCACCAGCGCAGCGGCCACCTGCTGGCCGGAGGTGTCGAGGTCAAAGATGTAGGTTTCCATGCGCACCTCGTGCACCGCCCGGTCAATGGCCCGCACCAAGGCCGGGAAATAGGCCTGCCCGCCTTGCAGCAGTTGCACGTGATGGCCCGTCCGCAGTGTTCGCACGTGGGGTCTCCTTAATCCGGCAGCGCAAATTCAGCGATCAGAGGCAGATGATCTGACATGCGCCACCAAACGCGTCCGCGTGGCACCTGCACATCCACCATCGTCAAGCCGCGTGCGTACACGTAGTCCAGTTGCACCAGGGGCAAGCGCGAGGGGAAGGTGGCGGTTCGCGGTTTTTTGAGCGCCAGCAGATTGACCGTTTTAAAAGCCTTCTCCACGCTCGAACCCCAGTCGTTAAAGTCCCCGGCCACCAGCAGCGGCGCACCGTCTGGCACTTCACGTGCGATGAATTTTTTCAACTGTGCGACCTGCCGCAGACGGCTGGCCGGGATCAAGCCAAAGTGCACCACCACCACGTGCACGGGTCGCTCATTGAAAAGCACCTCCACATGCAACAAGCCGCGTTGCTCGAAGCGGTGGTCTGACATGTCCTCATGCTGGTGCATCACCACCGGCCAGCGCGACAGCAGCGCGTTGCCGTGCTCGCCGTCCCGCGTGTAGGCATTGGTGCGGTACACCGCCTCGTAACCTTCAGGGGCTAAAAAATCAGCCTGCGGCATCTCGGGCCAGCGGCTGAAAAACTGCTCTTCGCCCCGGTGCAGCTTGCGCACCTCTTGCAGGCACACGACGTCAGCGTCGAGCTGCTCGACCGCATGGCCCAGGTTATGAATTTCCAGCCGACGCCGTGGCCCCAGGCCTTGTACGCCTTTGTGGATGTTGTAGGTGGCAACCCGAAGAAGGTTCATGGGGTCCATTGTGGCACCCCGCATCGCGTTTAAGCGCCAGGAATAACAAGGTCATCCCAGCGCAGGGCTGCCACACGGTTGCGCCCGCTGCGCTTGGCTTGGTAGAGCGCCTTGTCGGCCAGAGTGATCAGGTCTTTTTCATTGGTGCCGCGTGAGGGGACGCCGCAGGCCAGCCCGACGCTGACCGTCACTACACCCAACGCATCGTTGCCACTGTGAACAATGGCCAGCGCTGCAATGCTTTGGCGAATGCGCTCGGCTACAGCATTTGCACCAGCCTGATCGACCGAGGGCAATATCACCGCGAACTCTTCCCCGCCATAGCGAGCCACCAAGTCGGAGGGGCGCAGCACCGCTGTCAGCAAGCCCGAGGCGACTTCCCGCAGGCACTCGTCACCGAGTTGATGGCCGTAGGTGTCGTTGAAGCGTTTGAAATGATCCACATCAATCATGATCAAGGCCATGGACTGCTGGTCTCGAATGGCGCGGCTCAACTCCGCGTCCAGGCGCTCGTCAAAACCACGCCGGTTGGTCAGGCCCGTCAGGCCATCGTGCGCGGCCAGGCGCTCCAACTCAATCTGCGCTTTCTTCTCGGTGGTCATGTCCCGCAGGGTCTCCACCACCGCCAGCAAATTGCCCTCCACATCGTAGATGGGGCCGGCATCAATGGCCAGATACAACTGGGCACCCAACTGCGGCATTTCGCACCAGTTTTGCGCATGCAGTCCAAAGCCCAGACTGGTCGGATCATCGTGTTGAACGTAGAGCGAGTCCAACTCCTCCATGCGGTTTTGAACCACCAGATCGGCCAAGCAAGGGCGTGGTGATTCGTACCAACCACGCCAATGCTCGTTGGTGCCCACCACTTCCGACGCCATCAGCCCCGTGAGCCGCTCGCAGGCCTTGTTCCACATCAGTACATGGCCTTGGGCATCCAGCACAAAGGTGGGTACCACCAAGTACTGCATCAAGTTAACGGCGAAGCTGTACTCCGCTTCGCTGACTTTGACTTGTTCCACCTGCTCGTTTTTATTTTTTGGCATGACGGGGTCTCCTCTGTTTCGAGTTGAATGAATCTAAGGTCTTGACTGTCTGAGTTGCTTGAGGTCTTTCACAATTTCCACTGAATGCCGTGAGGTATCCACGGACAGGTAAGTTTTGGCCACCTTGCCCTGCGGATCGATGAGGAAGGTGTAGCGCTTGGCCAGCTTGATGACGAGCCAATTGGACAGCGCGCCGTAACGGGTGGCGACATCGGCTTTGGCGTCGGCCAGCAGCGGGAAGGGCAGTTTGTATTTTTCGGCAAAGGCCTTGTGCGACTCACTCGTGTCCACGCTGATGCCCACCACCTGCGCGTCCAGCGCGGTGAGCTGTTCCAGGTCATCGCGGAAGGTGCAGGCCTCCTCGGTGCAGCCGGGCGTGTCGTCTTTGGGGTAGAAATACAGCACCACCCATTTGCCGCGCCACTCGGTCAACTGGCGGGGCTTGCCGTGCTGGTCGGGGAGCTTGAACTCGGGGGCCATTGCCCCTACAGCGGGCACGTCGGCTGCGCTCGCCGCCATGCCAAAGACCGACAGCAAAGCGCCGGTCAAAGCATGCAAGGTGCGACGCAGCAGAGTGCTCATGGGGTGAGTGCTTTCACGCCGCCCATATAGGGCTGCAATACAGCGGGCACGTTCACGCTGCCGTCGGCCTGCTGGTAGTTCTCCAGCACGGCGACCAGGGTGCGGCCCACGGCCAAACCTGAGCCGTTCAAGGTGTGGGCGAATTCATTTTTACCCTGCGCGTTTTTGAAGCGAGCCTGCAAACGGCGCGCCTGAAAGGCCTCGCAGTTGGAGACCGAGCTGATCTCGCGGTAGGTGTTTTGCGCGGGCAGCCAGACCTCCAGGTCATAGGTCTTGGCCGCGCCAAAACCCATGTCGCCGGTGCACAGCGACATCACGCGGTAAGGCAGACCGAGCTTTTGCAGAATAGCTTCAGCGTGGCCTGTCATGGCCTCCAGCGCTTCGTAGCTTTGGTCGGGGTGCACGATCTGCACCATCTCGACTTTGTCAAACTGGTGCTGGCGGATCATGCCACGCGTGTCGCGCCCGTAAGAGCCCGCCTCGGAGCGGAAACACGGCGTGTGCGCGGTGAGCTTGATGGGCAACTCGGCTTCGGTCACGATGACATCGCGCACAAAGTTAGTCAATGGCACTTCGCTGGTGGGTATGAGATAGAGCGCGGCGTTGTCCGGCACGGCCTCGCCGTCTTGCCCGCCTTTTTTGGCGGCAAACAAGTCACCTTCAAACTTAGGCAGCTGGCCCGTGCCGCGCAGGCTGTCGGCGTTGACGATGTAGGGTACATAGCACTCGGTATAGCCGTGCTCTTGCGTCTGCACGTCCAGCATGAAGGCCGCCAGGGCGCGGTGCAGGCGGGCCAGCTCACCCTTCATGACCGTGAAGCGTGAGCCGGTGAGCTTGACGCCCAGGTCAAAGTCCAGGCCCAGCGGCGTGCCCACGTCCACATGGTCTTTGGCCTCGAAGTCCATGGCCGTGGGACTGCCCCAAGTGCGCACCACCACATTGCCATGCTCGTCTGCACCCAGCGGCACGCTGTCGTGCGGCAGGTTGGGTACAGCCAGCAGAAGGGCTTGCAACTCGTCTTGAATTTGAGTCAGCCGGTTAGCAGAATTTTCCAGCTCGGCTTTGAGTGCATTCACCTCGGCCATGGCGGTGTCGGCCTCGGGCTGGCCCGCTGGCCCCTTGGCTTTGAGCTGGCCGATTTGCTTGCTCAAAGAGTTGCGCCGCGCTTGCAACTCTTCGGTGCGGGTTTGAATGGTTTTGCGCTCAGCTTCCAGCGCGCGGAAAGTGTCCACGTTGAGGAAGGCTTGCGGCGATTTGCGTGCCTCAAGGCGGGCGATGACCGAAGCCAGGTCTTTGCGGAGCAGGGTGATGTCAAGCATGGGGGAATTTTAGGTTTTTGAAAAAAATGAAAGCCGAGTATTAAGGCCGAGAAACGTCGCTCTTCAAGCCTTTGGGCAGAGGGAATTTCACCGTCTCCTGGATGCCGTCCAGCGTGCGCACCGACACCGCGCCCAGCGCCTTGATGCGGTCGATGACTTGGCGCACCAATATCTCTGGGGCTGATGCACCCGCCGTCAGGCCGACCTGGGTTTTGCCTTCAAACCACTGTGGCTGCAACTCGTTAGCGTTGTCCACCATATAGCTGGCGGTGCCCAGTTTTTGCGCCACTTCACGCAGTCGGTTGCTGTTGGAGCTGGTCGGGCTGCCCACCACGATGACGATGTCCACTTGTGGGCTCAAGAGCTTGACCGCGTCCTGCCGGTTTTGCGTGGCGTAGCAAATGTCTTGCTGCTTGGGCGCACGCACCTGCGGAAAGCGCGCGAGCACGGCGGCGCTGATCTCGGCCGCGTCGTCCACGCTGAGCGTGGTCTGCGTCACCAAGGCGAGTTTGGCGGTTTGTGTGGGCGCAACGCGTGCCACATCGGCCACGTCTTCCACCAGGTGAATGCCGCTGCTGAGCTGGCCCATGGTGCCCTCCACCTCGGGGTGACCTTTGTGGCCGATCATGATGAACTCATAGCCTTCTTTGTGCAGCTTGGCCACCTCCACATGCACCTTGGTCACCAGCGGACAGGTGGCGTCAAAGACCTGAAAACCGCGTGCCTGCGCCTCCATTTGAATGGCCTTGCTCACGCCGTGGGCCGAGAACACCAGCGTGGCGCCGGGCGGCACGTCGTCCAGCTCTTCGATGAAAATCGCGCCCTTGGCCTTGAGGTCGTTGACGACATAGGTGTTGTGCACGATTTCATGGCGCACATAAATCGGCGCGCCAAACTTGTGCAGGGCACGCTCCACGATTTCGATGGCTCGGTCAACTCCGGCACAGAACCCTCGCGGCTCTGCCAAAACAATGTCTTGCAGCATCACAACACCCCCAGCACATGCACCTCAAACGTCACCGGCTGGCTGGCCAGCGGGTGGTTGAAGTCAAACAAAATAGAACCATCTTCGCGCTCTTGCAGCACCACGCCCGCAAACTGGCCTTGACCGTCGGGCGTGGGGAACTGCACCACGTCGCCGATGCGGTACTCCTCATGCGGGTCGCCCATCTGGGTCAACACCTTGCGCGCCAGCCACTGCTGCATGTCGGGGTTGCGCTGGCCATAGGCCGCACCGGCGGGCAGCGTGAAAGTCTGGCGATCGCCCTCTTCCAAGCCTACCAAACACTGCTCCACCGCAGGCGCCAACTCGCTGTGGCCCAGCGTTAGCGTGGCGGGCTTGCCCTCAAAGGTGTTGATGATGTCGCCCGCAGGCCCGGCCAGCCGGTAGTGCAGGGTGAGAAAGGAGTCCGCTTGGACGCGAGGGAGGATAGGTGCCATAAAACTCTCGATAAACTGGCCTCCATTGTAGAAACCTTCAAGTACCCGTTCGCCCTGAGCCTGTCGAAGGGCCCTTCGACAAGCTCAGGGCGAACGGAGATGATTCACTTTCCCCTCAAATCAGCCCCCATGCCCCTCAAAGACCTCCCCCCCGACGCCCGTCCGCGTGAGAAACTGCTGGCCCGTGGCCCCGCCGCCCTGAGTGACGCCGAGCTGCTGGCCCTGCTGCTGCGCACCGGTATTCAGGGCAAGGGTGTGTTGCAGATGGCCGATGAACTGCTGCACCTCAAAACCAACGCATCGGGTGACGCGGGCTTTGACGGCATTGCCGGCCTGCTGCACGCCACCGCAGACGACCTCAAGCGCATCAAAGGCCTGGGGCCGGCCAAGCGCGCGGAGATCGTGGCCGTGCTGGAGTTGGCACGCCGCGCCATGGCCCAGCAGCTCAGCGAGCGCGCCGCCTTTGATAGCCCAGAGGCGGTCAAACATTTCCTGCAATTGCACCTGAGCGCCAAGAAGCACGAGGTGTTTGCCGTGTTGTTCCTGGACGCCCAGCACCGGCTGCTGGGGCTGGAAGAGCTATTTCGCGGCACGCTCACGCAAACCAGCGTGTACCCGCGTGAAGTGGTGCTGCGCGCCCTTCACCACAATGCCGCCGCTGTGGTGCTGGCGCACAACCACCCGAGCGGCTCGGTCGAACCCTCACGCGCGGACGAGGCGCTGACGCAGACCCTCAAAGCCGCGCTGGGCCTGATTGACGTGCGCGTGCTGGACCACGTGATCGTGGGCGCGGGCCAGGCCCTGTCGATGGCCGAGCGGGGGTTGATGTGACGCAAGCACTTCCAGTCAAGCTTAAGGTCAAGATCAACGCTTTGAGCGAGCTCAGACTAGTCAAACGCGCCATCGAAGCCCAGGCGAAAGTACAGGCTGCCTTGGCCGCTGCGCAAGCGGTGAAGCAGCGCCAATTGACCAGCGACAAAGACCTCTTCACCCGGGCCGCTGGCGTCGTCAACCCCATAGCAGACAAGCGCAAGGCGCTCCTTAAAAAAGAGCAAGCCAAACCCCATCCAATTCAACGTCAACGCGATGAAGAGGCCGTGCTGCGCGAGTCTCTGAGTGACGAATTTGACGCCACCACCCTGCTGAACACCGACGCCGATCTGAGCTACACCCGCCCCGGCATCGGCCCCGATGTGGTGCGCAAGCTGCGCCTGGGCCACTGGACGATTCAAGCCGAAGTTGACCTGCACGGTTTGCGCATTGAGCAAGCGCGCGACGCTTTGGGCCGTTTCATTCGTGAAGCGCAAAAAAAGGGCCTGCGCTGCGTGCGTGTGGTGCACGGCAAGGGTCTGGGTTCACCCGGCAAGACACCGGTGCTCAAAACCCGTGTGCTGAGTTGGCTGGTGCAAAAAAACGAAGTGTTGGCCTATGTGCAAGCCAAACCCGCGCAGGGCGGCGCGGGGGCCTTGGTGGTGCTGTTGCAGCCGGGTTAAATTGTCGCGCTGGGACTTCGTTTCACGGGTTCTTGGCAATCTTGGCCGCTATGTGCGTCAAGGATTCCTCGACCTGATCGACCAGGATCAGGCACAAATCGCCTTCTCCTAGTTTGTCCATCGCCGTGTCAATGGCCAAAAATTCACCGCGAATTTCGGTGATGGTTTTGGTGCGGCTGGCCTGCACCAGGCCTTGCTGCAACAGGGCTAACACCTCGCCGTCTTGGCGCCCGCGTTGGCACTGGTCTTGGTACAGCACGGCTTCGTCAAAAGCTTCGCCCAAGAGCACGGTTTGCTCGCGGATGTCTTCATCGCGCCGGTCCCCCGCACCGCTGATGACCACCAGGCGGCGTTTGGCGGGCAGGGCGTTCACCGCCTGCACCAGCGCGATCATGGCGTCTGGGTTGTGGCCGTAGTCGGCAATCACCGTTGCACCTCGGTAGCTGAACAGGTTGAAGCGACCCAGCGCGTTGTCGCTGTCGTTGATGAAACTGGCCAGCCCACTGCGCACGGTGTCCCAGTCCAGCCCCAGGCCCCAGACGGCGGCCACCGAGGCCATGACGTTTTCGACCTGAAAACCAATCGCACCCTGGTGCGTGATGGGAACGAGGGACATGGGAAAACGTTGGCGTTGCGCGCCCGCAGCCGCGATGACACAACCATCTTCCACATAGACGGCGCGTTTGCCCTGCGCCAGATGGGTGGCCATGACAGGGTGGTTGCGGTCGGCGGCAAAGAAGGTGACCGAGCCTTTGCAGTGCACGGCCATGGCCGCCACGATGGGGTCGGCCGCGTTGAGCACGGCCACGCCTTTGGCGGCGATGTTTTGCACGATCACGCGTTTGAGCACGGCCAGGTCTTGCACCGAGGTGATGTAGTTCAGGCCCAGATGGTCGCCACTGCCCACGTTGGTCACCACGGCCACATCGCAGCGGTCAAAAGCCAGGCCTTCGCGCAGCATGCCGCCGCGCGCGGTTTCCAGCACGGCGGCATCCACATCGGGGTGGGCCAGCACATTGCGCGCACTCTTGGGGCCGCTGCAGTCGCCCGTGTCGATGCACTGGCCGTTCACGTAAACCCCGTCGGTATTGGTCATGCCCACGCGCAAGCCGCTGCTGCTCAGCAGGTGCGAGATCAGGCGCACGGTGGTGGTTTTGCCATTGGTGCCGGTGACGGCCACCACCGGGATGCGACCGTTGTCGTTGGCGGCAAACATGTTGTTGATGATGGCCTCACCCACGGCGCGACCCTTGCCGAAGGAGGGCATCAGGTGCATGCGCAGGCCGGGGGCGGCGTTGACCTCCACCACGCCACCGCCTTGCTCTTCCAGCGGTTGCAAGATGCTGTCACACACCATGTCCACCCCGCAGATGTCCAGGCCCACCATTTGAGCCGCAGCCACGGCGCGTTCGGCCACGGCGGGGTGCACGTCGTCGGTGACATCGGTGGCTGTGCCACCGGTGGACAGGTTGGCGTTATTGCGCAGGTTGACGCGTTGACCCTTGGGCGGGACGGTGTCGGCATTGAGGTTTTGCGAGGCCAGGCAGGTCAGGGCGATGTCGTCAAAACGGATTTTGGTGAGCGAGGTGGCGTGGCCCGAGCCCCGGCGAGGGTCTTTGTTGACCGTCTCTACCAATTGGCGGATAGAGTGCACGCCGTCGCCCACCACATTGGGCGGATCGCGCCGCGCGGCGGCCACCAGTTTGTCGCCCACCACCAGCAGGCGAAAGTCGTTGCCGGGCAAAAAGCGCTCGACCAGAATTTCATCGTCATAGTCGGCGGCGGCGGCATAGGCGGCCATCAAGTGTTCACGCGAGTTGATGTTGACTGTGACGCCTTTGCCCTGGTTGCCGCTCTTGGGCTTGACGACCACCGGCATGCCGATATCGCAGGCTGCTGTCCAAGCCGCTTCGGGGCTACGCACCTCGCAACCCAGGGGCACGGGCACGCCAGCAGCGTCCAACAGTTTTTTGGTGAGTTCTTTGTCCTGGGCGATGTCTTCGGCAATGGTGCTGGTCACGTCCATTTCGGCGGCCTGAATGCGCCGCTGGCGGCTGCCCCAGCCAAACATGATGAGGCTGCCCTCGGTCAGGCGGCGGTAGGGGATGTTGCGCGCCAGCGCGGCGTCGGCAATCGAGCCCGTGCTGGGGCCAAGCCGCACGTCTTCGTCGAGTTCACGCAAATCCTCCAACGCCTGCACCAAGTCAAAAGGCGTGTCGTTCTGGGCTGCTAGGCACAGGGCCTCAGCCACTTCCATGGCCTGGCGGCCCACGGCCTCTTCCGAGTACTCGACCACGACTTGGTAAATCCCTGCGTCCACGGTGGATGAGGTGCGGCTGAAGGTGACAGGACAGCCGGCCTGGGCTTGCAAATCCAGCGCCACCACCTCTAGCACATGGGCCAGTGAGACTGTGCCGTCGTGCCCCGTGGGTTGCAGCGGACTCAGGTTGGGGAAACGGGTCCGTAAGCGCTCTTCAAAACCGCTGGACGCGCTAATGGCGCATTCCTCGGGTGAGCAACTCACAATGGCTTCAATGGCGGTGTGGTGGCTCCACAAATTGGGGCCGCGCAAGGCGCGAAGGCGTGAAACGTCCATGGGTCTTGTTAGGTCAGGCCTAGTAGGTTTTATATTGGGGGGTGGACTCAAAGGTGCGCAGACCTGCGCCCATCAGCTCGGGCGCGATGCCCAGTGCCCAGGCGGCGGCTACGGCGGCCATCACCATCTCGGGCTTGTCGGACTTGGCAGGTTTGAGAGAGCTCAAGGGAATGCGGGCGATCTCATCCGGGCCGTGGGCCAGCACGATGTGTTGGTCTTGCACAAAGACCACTCGCTCACCCAGGGCGCGATGAGCAGCCAGGGGGGCGTTGGCCGGGCTCAGGGCGTAAAAAATCACGCTGCCGTCGCACAGATCAGCCATCTCCACTACACGCGGGTCAGCCGCGTTCAACACCGCTGTGCCTTGCGGCAAAACGACATCGACCTGGGTGCGTACCACGTTGTAGAGCTTGTCGGCGTCGTTAATGTAGAACTCGCTCAAGGCCTGATGGTCGCCCAGAGCGCCGAGGTTTGTCACCACGCCCACTTGGCATTTGTCGTAGGCCAAACCTTCGCTCAAGATGGTGCGGCTGCTGTTCTCGAACACGGCCGCTTCGATAGAGCGGTTGATGAGCAAGCGCTGCCCCGCCGCCCAGTTGGCGCTGTTTTTGGCGTCCACCTGCCGTGCGCCGAGGAAAAAACCATCCTCGCAGGCCAAACCCACACGCTTGCCGCTGATGTGCAGCAGCCAAGTCACCAGCCGCGCAATGCGGGTGGTGTGCTGTGTGCCGGT
>CANCDA010000035.1 GCA_947374705.1 Comamonadaceae bacterium
GTGGAGCTGGACTGGGATGTGCGCCAAAAAAGCCGTTTTGACGCGACCGACTCCCAAGGTCGTCAACTCGGCGTCTTCTTGCCGCGCGGCACGGTGGTGCGCGGGGGTGATGTGCTGGTGGCGCAGGATGGCTCCTTGATTCGCGTGATCGCTGCCCCGCAGCCCGTGCTGCGCATTACGGCCTGCACTGCTCACGGCAGCGCGTTTGACTTGACCCGAGCCGCCTACCACCTGGGTAACCGGCATGTGCCCATCGAGCTCAAACCCGACCACCTCAAGATCGAACCCGACCATGTGCTGGCCGAGATGCTGCGCAACATGCACCTGATCGTCCATGCGGTAGAAGAGGCTTTTGAGCCGGAGGCGGGGGCTTACGCGCAGGGTGGGCATTCGCACGGCGCAAACGGCGCGCAGGCCCATGCTGCTCATGACCATGAACCAGCTCACGCGCACCACGAACACAAGCACGCTCACGGTCACAAGCACTGATGCGCGCCACGATCCGTCCCAGGCCTGAAGCATCCAAAGCACTTCCGGCGCCCAGCCTGCTCCAGCTCATGTGGCTGGCTTCTCCCGCCTTGCCGGTCGGCGGTTTCTCCTACTCGGAAGGGCTAGAAAGCGCCGTAGATCGTGCGTGGGCAGCTACAGAAAGTGAAGCAAGCGACTGGCTGGTCGATCACCTTCACATGACGTTGGCGCGCTCTGACCTGGCCGTGCTGGCCAAAGCCGTGGGGGCCTGGCGGCGCGGCGATGTGGCGCATGTCAGCGAACTCAACGACTGGGTCTTGCAAACCCGCGAGACCAGCGAGCTGCGGCTGCAAACCGAGCAGATGGGACGCTCCCTGCTGGTGTGGCTGCGTAACCATGACACAGCCACGCCCGCGCAGCTACAAGCCTGCGAGTCGCTGGCTCCGACCTACCCTATCGCATTTGCCCTGGCCGCCTCCAGCACTCAGGCCAGCGTGCGTGACTGTCTGCTCACCTATGCCTTTGGCTGGGCCGAGAACATGACGCAAGCGGCGATCAAGGCCATCCCGCTGGGACAAAGCTCGGGCCAGCGCATTCTGGCGCGCTTGAGCGCAGACATTCCGGCGGCGGTCGATCACGCCATGGCGCTGATGGACAGCGAACGTCAAGCCTTTTCCCCCATGCTGGCCATCCTCTCGGCCCAGCATGAAACCCAGTATTCAAGACTGTTCAGGTCTTGATTTTTTTGATGGAGTTCACCCCCATGTCCGTCCTGCACCACATCCCCCACCGCACTAAAAATTTGCCCCCCCTGCGCGTGGGCATAGGCGGCCCCGTCGGCTCCGGCAAGACCACCTTGCTGGAAATGCTGTGCAAAGCCATGCGCGAGAAGTACGACCTGGTGGCCATCACCAATGACATCTACACCAAGGAAGATCAACGCATCCTCACCGTCAGCGGCGCGCTGCCCGCCGAGCGCATCATGGGCGTGGAAACCGGCGGCTGCCCGCACACCGCCATTCGCGAAGACGCCTCCATCAATCTGGAAGCCATTGACCGCATGCTGGTGGATTTCCCCAATGCCGATATCGTCTTCATCGAGTCCGGCGGCGACAACCTAGCCGCCACCTTCAGCCCCGAGCTCAGCGACCTGACGATTTATGTGATTGATGTGGCCGCCGGTGAAAAAATCCCCCGCAAAGGCGGCCCCGGCATCACCAAGAGCGACCTGTTTGTCATCAATAAGACCGACCTCGCCCCTTACGTGGGTGCGAATCTGGACATCATGAAGTCCGACACCGAGCGCATGCGCAGCACGCCCAAAGGCCTCAAGCCCTTCGTCATGACCAACCTGAAAACCCTGGCAGGGCTGAGTGAGGTGGTGGCGTTTATTGAGAACAAGGGATTGCTTCTCACCGTCTGATGGCTCAAAGAAAATGAGGAGCTTGCTTCAATTACCATCACCCACTGAAACCCATCGAAATGGCTTAAACCAAGCAGCCCAACGGAAAATGAAATCACCATGAAAATTCTGACCATCTTTGGCACACGCCCCGAGGCCATCAAAATGGCGCCCCTTGTGAGTCAGTTAGCGAACACTCCCGGCATTCAATCTGTGGTGTGTACCACTGGACAACACCGCTCCATGCTAGATCAAGTCATGGCGCTTTTTCATATCAAGGCCGATTACGATCTTGACGTCATGATGAGCAATCAAACCTTGAATGGCTTGAGCCACCGCTTGCTAGAGCGGCTTGATCCGATTTTGGAAGAAGTCAAGCCTGATCGCGTACTGGTGCATGGTGACACCACAAGCGCCATGATTGCGGGCATTGCCGCCTTCCAGAGGGGCATTCCTGTCGGGCACATTGAAGCCGGTTTGCGCACAGGCAATATGCGTCAGCCTTGGCCAGAGGAAATGAATCGCCGCCTTGTCGATGTGGTCAGTGACGTGATGTTTGCGCCAACGGTCGAGTCCAAACGCAACCTACAGGCTGAAAACTTAAGCGGGAGGATTTTGGTTACCGGCAACACGGTGATTGATGCTTTGAAAACCATCACAAACCAACTTGCCACCGACAAAGTCATGTGTGCCGCAGTGGATGCCAGATTACCGGCCTTAGATCAGAACCGCAAAGTGCTACTCGTCACGGGTCATCGGCGTGAAAATTTTGGTCGTGGCTTTGAGGATATTTGTGATGCCTTGGCCACTTTGGCGCAGCGAGATGACATCGAAATTGTGTATCCGGTTCACCTCAATCCCAATGTCCAAGGCCCCGTTCGTTCCACGCTAGGGCATTTACCCCGAGTCCATCTCATTGAACCTCTGGACTATTTGGGATTTGTGCGACTCATGCAAAGAGCGCACGTGATTTTGACGGATTCAGGGGGCGTACAAGAAGAAGCGCCTTCGTTAGGCGTACCCGTTTTGGTGATGCGCGATGTCACAGAGCGCCCAGAGGCCCTGGCCGCAGGCGTGGTGCGCTTGGTTGGGACATCAAAACAATCCATCGTGCAAGCGGTCACCGCTCTATTTGACGACTCCGCGCTTTGGAGTCAGTTTTCAAAAGTATCCAATCCCTACGGTGACGGCAAGGCTAGCGAGCGCATCATTGCGTGCCTGCAAGGTCAAGAAGTTAATGAATTCGCGCCCTAGTTGGCAAGGGGTTTAACTGACAGTCGCAATTCATGGACTAACGCATCGGACACATAGTGTGGCCCGTCAAATAAAAAGACATCGTGTTTTTTGTAGGCTTTAATTTGGGGCAAAAGCTCGTCTGAAGTGGCGGCTCTGAAACCCTTTTCGCTATTCGGACGAAACGCCTCCGCAATGACCTTCACACGATGTCTCCCCAAGCGTGCAACAAGCGCGTCAGCGTATGTCAGCGCAACAGTGGCACTGCGCGCATGAACCCCCACACCATCTTGAAAAAACACCCCCACATCGTCGGGCAACCAGGCCGTCAACGAGTCCGCTAGCGTCTCGGCCCCCCAATTCACACTGTCATACACGCTGATCCATAGCGGACGTGGCAATTGGTTCAGTAGTGTTTTCAAAACCGCCACCTGACGCCAGGTCGGATCAACTTCCACCGGGAAATACCAGCCTACAACTTTGAGTGGTGTTTTGAGCCGTGTCAGTTGTTGTGACAGCTCCAGCAATCGTGGTAAATCATTGCGCGATAGGGCCTCGTCAAAATGCCCCGCCAAACCCACGATGACCTCGCTCGCCCACGGCTCTTTGGCGATGCGGCTCCAGTCGGGCATCGGAACCGCTGTGTCAACCGAAGTTCCTGATACAAAAGAAATGTCATCAACGATCGTCCATTGAATCAATAAACGCCGAGCACCGATTAAGTCCCATTGCCCGAAGGGATTGACGGTGGCGTGGTCGGGTTGCCAAACGACGCCCTCCACGAGAGAGGGTGTTGATTCATCGTCATCGCGCTGCCCGGATAGGGACGGCAAAGAGAAGGCAAGCCACAAGACAAGGAGGACACATGGTTTGATTTTTGAGCGATCAAGCATGGCAAGTCAATTCACTTACTTTGCGATGGAAGTGCGCACTCGCTGCATCCAAGTCTCCATACTCATCAGGGAAGCTCCGTCCCAACTATTTTTAGAATCAGGCCCGGCATCCATGCGCGGCTCGTTCAATTGCCAGAGAATGACTTTAGGTTTATTTGTTCGGTAGTCATCAGACTCCAGGTACTTGAGAAAAATCGCCCACGGCCCCACATTGCCATAATTCCATGTCAGCGATACGGGGCGATTCATGGCTTGCGAAAGCTTTTGCGGAAAACCCAAATAAGGCTGCACAAAGCTATTACCCACGACGTGAATTTCAGCCGGATCATCATCCAGTAGCGATTTGGCTTCTTTGGGTTCAGATCGAATCCGGAATACCTCTCGTCTAAGAGTCACCCGCTGTTCCGCGGTCATAAAACGGGTCGCCAAATCACCGTATCGGCGGGTGTTGACCCACTCACCCAATTTATTGCCCCCTTCTGGCTCTTTGTCAAACTTAACCTGCCGCTGTACCAGCACGGCAGTTGCATCCGCACTGGCTTCGGCGCCCTGGGCGCTCCAGTGGTAATCTGTCCGAAAAAATGCAAGTTGTTTAGTTTGTTCCAGAGCACGCAAAGCATTTGCGACGCCAACTGTCTTTACCCCAGCAGCGTGAAAACCAGCATCGATATATTCATATTGCTGCATCACCGCACTGCTGATCGGATGCGACTTCGGCAATCTATCCGCATAGAACGATGCCTTCATGGGAACCACCAATACGATGAGCTGAATGCCACGCTCGGCTAATTGATCCTTGACCGTGGCGATCGCTGCCAAATTGGCATCTATGCGAGGCTTGTCAACCATGGTCATGTTTTCCCAGGTGGGGAAAAGCCAGCCCTCACTTCCTTCAATCACCCGAACTTCAGCCCATATGGCGGTAGATAGCAGCACAGTGGCGGCAATACAAGTAAGTCGGCGTCTCGCTTGTGAAAATTGCATATATTCAATCGACTGCATCGGCTTTTCCGGCCAATATAGGTTTGTCTCCATCACCAACAATAAAGAGGCTGTAACTTGTTCCAGGAACCCATTGCGACACCGACAGTGGCGCGGACTCCTTGCTACATTTGGCATTGAAGTCAACCGCAACCGGATTGATCGAACGTCGCTGAGTTGTGCCTTCTGCGACATCGCCAAATACTTTTATTTTTTGATTGGCCGTCACCGTTGCCAGACACCCGGAGGCAAGGTTATATACCCTCAAATCTACTTTCAAAGCATTGCGACCTTGAGTTGAGTCGGCTATAGCCGTCACGCCAAACCCTTCGCCGTTTCGCTTCAATACCAGGGTAACCCAACTATTGGGTGCAATTTTAGGTAGATCAAGTAGAGGTTTACCATTGATAGAGATTGAGAATGGGCGAGTCGGATTCACAACTTTGAAATTAGATGCAATATTTCCCAATCCAGAAATTGTTAATGGCACATCAGCGCCAACCATATTCAGTTTTAATGAGTCTGGAAACGGGTTCACAACACGAACAAAAGAAGAACCTTCGGGTGGTGCTGAGGGATAGAGGTTGCCCAGCGCGGGAGTCTGAGAATAAGCCGAAGTGACGGTAATAAAACTTGCAATGGCAATAAAGCGTTGAAATAATTGGTTCATGAAAACACTTTAAAAGGATGTAACTACGGTCAGAAAAGTCCCCTTAGCGCGTTGTTCGTCACCTTGAATGGGGGTTCTGTATTGCAATACAAAATCCACATAAGAACGATGGGCGTGATGGGTGTCTTGTCGATACCAATACCGCAACTGGATACCTAGGCCCAACCCAACGGCCCCTGGCTGGGTATAAGCCGTGTTGTAGTCAGCCGCAAGTACAGCATGCGGTGTAGCCACCAGATTCTCATCGATGGAGTCGAGCCTATAGCTTCGGCCCCACCGAGCATTACCCGCCGCATAGGCTTGCTGATCCTGTAAATAACGACCGGCCTCTCCATAATACTGCTGCGTCCACCAACTGGGTGAATCTACTCTCAATTCACCACCGGTTCCATTTGAATAGGCGATTTGACCAAGCCAATCACTGTTCATCTTCGAGCCTACGGGGAACAAGCGACCCAATACAAAGATAAATCCGGAATCGGTGAATGGCTTCCAGCGCATGCCCACAGAGCCTTGCAAGCTGTCTGATCCCGTTAATCCACCCGCGCTGCTGTTCAGTGTCTCAAAGCCCCGTGCATAGACCTCTAGCCATTTTCCATTGCGATAGCCATAGGGGCGCCAATAGAGCTCACTTCCGACTTGTGTGCTTTGATTCACTGCTACGTTCGAGTCCAGCCCTCCCGCACCGGGCATAGCACCACGATAGCTCATGGATAGGCTCCCCCCCCAGGTGCGTGAGACCTCAGTAATCGTTCGACGTAGATTCAGCAACGATTGAATTTCAGTACTGGACTTAAGCGCAAGCGGCGGATCGTTTGTAAGCTGATCCACAGCCCTTGATAAGTAGCTGATAGCCAAAGGATCGAACCCCACACGAATCGCAGTGTACGCAGCGTCTTGGAGGCCTGATGTGCTCAACGCACCCGCTTGATCGGCCCGCTTGAAAGCGTCAATGGCCTTGACATCGTCATCGATACTCACCGCCAAGTAAGCCAACTCCAAATCAGAATTTACCGGCGGCTTACCGGCCTTCAAAGCCTCGCTCAACTGCGCGCGTGCTTGTTCTTTACGGTTGATTCTTGCGAGTAAAGGCAGTGTTTGAGCCAGTGGAAGTGTGTCCATCTTCAAAGCGGTTGCAAAATCTTGCTGGGCCAAATCTTTCTGGCCCAATTTATGCCGAATCTCTCCGCGCTGCACAAAGATGTCTGCGGAGGATGCTTCCTGCGTGATGAGGGTCGTTGCCATTTTTTCGGCTTCTGAGAGTTTCCCGTTTAACACCAACGTGCTTAACAGCAGTTTTTGATAGTCGCTATTTTTGGGGCTCAAAAATAAGGCTACGCTAGCACGTTCAAGCGCCAAGGGATAATCTTTTGCTTTGTTGGCTTCATAGCTGGCAGAAGCCAGGGCATAAGCTGGATCACCTTTAGAGTGGGCGGGCAGAAGTTCACACTCACGACCGTAAGGGGTTGATCGGCACGAAAAATTCAGGGGCGAAAGGACATATGGAGAGGTCAAATCGCCGCTTGGTTTATTCGCCAACTGAACAAGCGCAGCCCTTCGTCGCCAATCGACGATCATAGCTTGGCGATCGTTAGAAAGCGCATCTAAAGGCTGCAACAACGCCAGCGCGGATTCAGGTTCAGCCGCCGCAAGCGCTGCGTCAGCCATAATGACCCTGAAATTCTTTTGCTCCTCGGTCGTTAAATCAAACTGACTTAATACGAGGGAAAAATCATTGACGGCAGCCGCACGCTGCCCCAGATATTGATAAGCATACCCTCTGATAATTAAAGGCAATACATCTTCAGGATCAATGGAGATAGCTTCACTGGTGGCCTGTATAACTTCTTGGTATCGCTCTGCACGCATCAACACTTGAACCAATAAGAGACGAGACTCCATAACATCAGGCTCGAAAATGATGGCCTTTCTGGCTGCTTGAATTGCCCCATCCAGATCATTCCACTCTAATGCTCGGTATACAAGAGCAGCCTCACGTTCCGCTAAAGTTCGGCGAATAGTCTCCCTTGCCAGCAAAGACGTGTCGTCTTCGCCGAATTGCATAATGACGCGATTGATGGCTAAATTTGCGTCTAGGTGCTCGCCATTGGAAATTAAGGCGTTGACGTGTGCCATCGCAATTTTCTGATCATCAGAATTATTTTTCAACCCCTCTTTTGCTAACAAAAGTGCAGCCTTAGAATCTCCTTTGTTGATCAAATCGTAGACTGATTGTGCAACGCTCGTGGGGTCTGATTTTTGAGAAAAGCCACGGATTTTTTGGCGAGGACGGTGCTCATTAAGCAACGTATTAATACGTGGTAAAAATGGAGCTTGACTATAAACTTCAGAATTCAATTTACTTGAAATGCGATTTTCTCGAATTTGAGTCAGTAATTGATGAATACGAATTGCATTGGGGCGTAGCTTGCGTGCTTCTACAGTTAATATCCACGCGCGCTTAAAATCACCACTGCGAATTGCCGCTTCTGCCTGCTCAGCTAAGACTAATGCATGACCGGATAAAGGCAATTCAATGGTATACGTCTGCGCATGTACAGACGCGATCCCCACCATCATCACAAAAAACGCACGGCAAACGCATCGGATCAAACGGGCTTCTATCATACAGAACATGCTCTCTGATCATCTGTGTTTGGTTCAGCCGCATTGGCTGCAAATCCTCGTTGCTCAAGAACAACCATTTCTATGGCATCTCTGCGTATTATTCCTTTAGCCACCAAATAATCCCCGATCCGACCATCGTGTTGTGGTTGATAATTATTCATTGCAGCTTCGAAAACATGATGATCTACCAATCCTTTTTGAATTAATAAATCACCCAGAAGTGGGATGTTATTATCGATTTGAGCAATGTTTTTAAACTCAATCGTTTCATCTTTCAAAAATCGGAAAATAGCAGCAATTTCACCTTCTCTAATAATATATTGTACTGGGACATGTCCAAGCACATTAGAAATCACATCAAGGGATTCCACAGACAATGGGCTTGCAACGCCTAACATAGACGTGCCACGAACATCGTGACCTAGATGAATGACTCGAAATCGTAAGGTAAGTTTTGCAGGGATTAGCCGGGAATTTTCCTTGACAATTTCCGCTTTGATATCTCCGCGCTCCAAGTTCGATTGAAATGCAATAGCCTCGGCTAGAGTTTCGTCGTCCAACCAACCTTTTGAAATCAACACTCGTCCTAGTGGAAGTTTGACGCGCAAAGACTCTTCAAGTGCCACATTCAATTTGACATTGTCGACAGCTTGCCATATTTCAAGTAGTTCACCAATTTTCTGTCTTTGCACCACCAAACTATCGGCGGAAGGAAAATCGTGCATGGTTTTATCCCATACCATCGCATTACCCAGAAACAAATAGTTAAGGTACAACTTCCAAGCACGACAAACAGCCATGAAGTTAATGAAGTTGCTGATAATCATTCGTGGAATCGACATGATGCCGTGTCGCCAGCCGTAGTACTTGGTAACGAAATAGGAGCGATGCCCCATACGAATGCTTAGCGCAAAAATATTAAACATGAGGACATAAGTCCACCACTCGTTTAAAGTAAAAGAGTTTGAGTAATACAGAGTCCAAACACCAAAAAAGGTGAGGGCTTGAAATATTAAAAACTGAATGAATATCAAATACGCAACGATGCTGATCAACGAGGTTAGTATTCCTTTTCGATCTCGAAGCAAGAAATACTTGGCGATCAAGGTTCCTCGAAACTCGATCTGATCCCAGCTCTGCAAACAAATGCCAAGTGTCCAGCGTGCTTTTTGTCGGTAGGCCGTTCGGAAAGTATCAGGAAAGTATTCCCGAATACACAAAGGCATACTTATTTTGATGGGATCTCTGTTTTTTGAGTTAAACCAATTTTCGCGTCTAACAATAAACTCAACTGGATAAACAGCAAATATGGATTGCATACCCATATGCGCCAAACGATTACCTATATCGTAATCTTCAGTTAAACTTTTGGTGTTAAATGGTTGATTCTGAGTTTCTTCATTCAATGCGAGAATCGCGCGACGAGAAAAACATGTGCCCACGCCCGCAGAGGGAACCACGCCACAGACTCGTTCGCGCACAATCATGTCTTTGCTGTGCGATTCCACAAACTCATCCATGTACGTGCCCGCAACAAGTTCGTACCATTTTCTCTCCAGCGAGAAAACGGGCAGCTGAATCATGTCCTTGCGAGGCAGAAGGTAATTGTAAAATTTCAACTCGTAGGGATGAAGTACATCCTCACTGTCGTGAAGAATGACGCCGGCAAATTCAATGCTGTTTGTCTGTTCATGTAAAAAAATGGCTTGCACAATCCAATTCAGACAATCGGCCTTGCAGGTTGGCCCGGGGTTGGGCACTTCAACCCGTCGCAACTGCTTGTACCGACGACGCATGCGCTCCACCTCTTTGATGGTAGCCGCATCGTTAACATAGGTGCCAACAAAAATAATGTACTTTTTATAGTTGAGTACTTCCACCATGTTTTCAATCATGGCGGCAATAACGTCATACTCCATCCAAGCCGGAACCATGACCGCCAAATGCTGCTCGGGCCGTTGAGCTAGTTGCTCGATTGTGAGTGGATTGAAGGTCTTTTCCTTCTTCGCGAAATGACGCTCTAGTTGGATAACCCAATAGGCAGCATCAATAAACAAATCATCTAAAGCGGAAATGATAATAACGACAGCCACAAGCATTGCCGCAAAGTCAAGGAAAGCATAGTAATCTGCGACCAGATAACTCCACGAGGCTGTCTGCATGCTGTTTTATTGTATTAATTTCATCTTCACGAATTTTGTTTTTTTCGGAAACGATTTGCAAAAAACAAAAGTGATATGAATAGCAGTATAACTAAACCCGATATAGCCCACCAAAAATAGCGACGGTAAGCGGGGTTTCTGATTTCATCCAACATCACCCGATCCAGATTGCCTCTGGAGTCAAATTGAGTCAATTCACCATCGCGTCTAATAATTGCAAAGTTTCCATAGATCATGCGAAACGGTTTGTCGAAGCGCTCAGACTGATCCTCCAGGCTTCGATAAACCACTCCCGTATTGCCACTAATATGCTCTACCGAGGCAATACCAACACTGGTTAAACCTGAAATTTCCAATAGGCTTCGGTCTTTCTCGTCCTTAACGACCAATTTCCCTTTGTCAGCCAGTGATTGAGGGATGGTGTTTGAAAAACCGATATCCATCGCTAAAAATGAGGCGCTTGGTTTTCTCTTGTTGTCTTTCGCAACGTTGAATTTTGACTTCACGGCTGATACGCCTGCCGCAGCACTAACACGCACCAAACGACTCAGGCTGCGCGGTGCGTCGGTCAAATAGCTATCAGGCACATAAACTTCACCTCCATTGGACAGTCTCGATGTGATGCTTTGAAAGTCACGATCCATACTTTCAGATCCCAATACCAAGTGGGTACTAGGTAACACGGTGGCTGGGAATGAATTCTGATTATCGTGGCAATCACCCCGACCATTCTCGCGAATGAAGGCAACCCGCACGGTATTGCTGATTCCAAGTGCAAACTTGGGAATTTCCGCAATGACCCGTTCCCGCTTACCATCAGCGGTCATCCGTTTCGATGCCAGAAGCACCTCATTCAAATATATAGCGGCCACCGGCCCTGCGCCGTGCACATTGGGTGCTGCAGCCAAATCTATCACCATTTCTCTGGGTAGGCGCCCCTTGAACAAACCTGAATCAATAGCGAACTTAGAACTCCAGCCACCGCCCCCCGAAACCTCCAAACTGCTGATACCTTCCCTCAAAGCTTTAAGGGAAACTTCATCTTCGTCATTTGTCGGTAAATTTGCGACATCAACTTTCAGTGCGCTAGATGCACCAAACTCACGCCATTGAACATCGAATAAGCCTGCAAACTTTGTACCCGCATCAGCTGAAACGACGATGGCAGCACCCCCTTGCGAAATTCCTAGTCGTATCTCGTTAGCAGCGATGGGGGCAACCATTGCATCAAACCGTTGTTTCCTCCAATGTGAAAAACTCTCAAATGCTTCTGGACCTTCTTCTTTGATCTTTACAGCAAGTGCATTCATTGCTGTGGTCAAGGCGGTGACGAGTTGAGGGTCTGCCACAACGATATCTGCATGGCTTGAACCAAATTGACTCAGCGCAAACCAAGCCCCAGCCTCAGCCTCATTCTTCAGAACATACTGCTCACCCCGCCCAAGGGCGGCAAAAGAAGATATCTTTTTTAAGGCATCAGGCACATGAATTTGCCTCAAATCGACCGATTGACCCTTAACCGGGAATGTTGAAAATCTGGCGCGTTTGCCCGCCCGCTCGAAAGTTAAACCAATTCGCCAGGCGGTTTCAAAGGCCTTCTCACTCAGGGTGCTGCTAGATACCAAAATCACGGGAGCCGCTGGCAAAGCTGTCCAAGCAGAACTTAAATCACGTATGGCTGCAGCATCAAAAAGATAATTTAAGCGAGTGCTTGGCTCGACTCGCAAGAGGTTGGCGTTAGAACGAAGATCGGTGCATCGATTGCCTCTGGATTCGTCAGGAAGTACCGTACTCCAGTCCACCCCAAATCTTACAAATCCAGACGGGTACAACACTCTGGCTAAAGGGATGACCAAATTCGCATCACCACGCTCCAAGGTCACGCCGCGTCCAAGTACTGGAGCGTTGCCCTCTGACAACAACAAGGTCGTTCGCCCTTGGTCTGCCCGCACAAAACTTGAATTGAAACTAATCTCAGCATCCAGCAAAGGGATGTTGGCTGGGACAGGCCAAAAAAACTCCCGTTGAGTCTGCGCGCCGCCCAACATCAGCTCGAAACCAAATCCGAGATCACTTAAAGCAATGGAGCGAGAAACCATTGAATTTTTTACAAAATCCTGAAAAACTCCACTCAAGGATGAGGCCTGTGTGGCCGATGACATCAATTTGGTGGAATCACCCTTGGTTTTAGAATTTGATGGCGTTCGTTTTGCTTCAGCGTAGGGGCTTGAAAACGAAAACACAAGTCCAATCAAAATCGTCAATGCCAAAACTGGCAACCGGGGTTTCGGTACATGAAGGCAATTTATTGTGTTCAATTTACCCATCACGGTTTTAATTTTTAGTTCAAATTTATAGTTCATGTGAAACTTGGCAGCGTCTCAAAACTGCTTTGACTGTGTCGTTTGTGCAGCTCAAACACACAGACAAAGAAAGATTCGCATCAGATTATCGTTGAACACATAACTTAGACTTGTGACTTACTCACGAAATTGCTGTATTTCTCAATTGAAATCAATGGCTTATGTCGAAAATTCTCGGTTGAACTCAACACAATGCAGCCAGCCGAAACGCGCCGATCTTGTAGATCTGCTGCAAGCACTCGCGCTGCTCTGCTTCCACGCTGTTGCCCAAGCGCTGCGCCATCAGCGCGATGATGCTGTGGCGGGTGTGGCCGCGTACGGCGGCGATGAAGGGGAAGCCGAATTTTTGGTTGTAGCGGGTGTTGAGGCTGCGCAGCTCGGCAAACTCCTGCGGTGTGCAGCGGTCTAGCCCCGCACCGCTTTGTTCGCGGTTGGACTCTTCGGTGAGTTCACCGCGCACGGCGGCCTTGCCTGCCAGCTCGGGGTGGGCGCGGATCAGCTTGAGTTGGGCCTCTGAACCCTCGACTTCAATCGCCGCCACCATGGCCGCATGAAGTGTTTGTGTGGAGGCAAACGGGCGCTGATGCACCACCCGCTCAGCCACCCAGGGGGAATGTTCAAAAATAGCGCCCAGCACTTGGGTGAAGGCGGGGGCATCGAGCGCGTTGAGGGTTGGCAGGTTCATGGTGGATGCCCTTCAGCCGTGCGCTGTAGGTGCTTGATAAGGGTGGGTGTTGATCCAGTGCTTGGCGATGTCAATGCGCCGCGCCACCCAGACCTGCTCGTGCGCCTGCACGTAGTCCAGAAAGCGTTGCAAGGCGCGCATGCGGCCCGGGCGGCCCAGCAGGCGGCAGTGCATGCCCACCGACATCATCTTGGGCCGATCCAGCCCCTGCGGGTCGCCTTCGGCGTACAAGACATCAAAGCTGTCTTTGAGGTATTGGAAGAATTGTTCACTGGTGTTGAAGCCTTGCGGCATGGCACAGCGCATGTCGTTGGCGTCCAGCGTGTAGGGCACGATGAGGTGCGGTTTTTGCTCGCCAGTGGCGGTGGCTACCTGCGTCCAAAACGGCAGGTCATCGCCGTAGTAGTCCGAGTCATAAAGCAAGCCGCCTTGCTCCACCACCAGACGGCGTGTGTTGGGTGAGTCGCGTCCGGTGTACCAGCCCAGGGCGGGTTGGCCGGTCATTTGGCGAATCGTCTCCAAGCCGAGGCGCATGTGCGCCCGCTCGGTGGCTTCATCCATGTTTTGGTAATGAATCCAGCGCCAGCCGTGGCAGGCAATCTCATGACCCAGATCGACAAAGGCCCGGGTCACGTCCGGGTGGCGCTGCAAGGCCATGGCCACGCCAAACACGGTGAGGGGCAGGCCGCGTTGCTCAAACTCCCGCAAAATGCGCCACACGCCAGCGCGTGAGCCGTACTCGTACACCGACTCCATGGTCAGGTGCCGGGCCTCATAGGCCGCAGCGCCGATGATCTCGGATAGAAATTGCTCTGAGGCCGGGTCGCCGTGCAGCACGCAGTTCTCTGCGCCTTCTTCATAGTTCAAAACAAACTGCACAGCGATGCGTGCCCCGCCTGGCCAGCGGGCGTGGGGAACGTCTTGACCGTAGCCAATTAAATCTCGGGGGTAGGTTTCATCGACGACGGTCAAGGTCATTCAGCACTTTCAGTCTAATCAGTTGAGGACAGAGCTACGCTGCGCTTCGGTCTGTCCCACAATGGCTCAGTCTATTCCGAACCATGGGTAGTGGCGGCAGCTTCGGTGGCCGCTTCGGCATCCGATTTCACACCATTGAAAAACACGTTCAACAATACCGCAGCCAGTGAGGCGAGCAGGATACCGCTTTCAATCAAAGCATGAATGCCGTGCGGCATCCACTGCTTGAAGTTCGGTGCGATCAGGGGGATCATGCCAAATCCGATGGAGATGGCGACGACGAATAGGTTGTTGCGGTTTCGGGTGTAGTCCACGCCCGCCAAGATGCGAATGCCGGTGGCGGCCACCATGCCAAACATCACCAGACCCGCGCCACCCAGCACATAGGTCGGCACGGCTTCCACCAGCGCCGAGAGCTTGGGCAGCAAGCCCATGACAATCAAAATCACGCCTGCGGCCACGCACACAAAGCGACTGCGCACACCGGTCACTCCCACGAGCCCCACGTTTTGAGAAAAGCTGGTGTAGGGGAAGGTGTTGAAGATGCCGCCGATGAAGGTGCCCAGGCCGTCCACGCGCAAGCCGCGCGTGAGGTCGGGCTGCGTGACTTTGCGACCGGTGATGTCACCCAGGGCGAGGAACATGCCGGTGGATTCGATCATCACCACAATCATCACCAGCACCATGGTCAAAATCAGGACGGGATCAAAGGTGGGCATGCCAAACTGAAAGGGCAGCACCACTTCAAACCAGCTGGCCTTGCCGACCTTGTCGAAGTTCATCACGCCCATCAAGGCCGCTACCACCGCACCGGCCACGATGCCCAGAAGCACCGCAATATTGCCCAGAAAGCCCTTGCAATAACGCGTGATCAGCAAAATGCTGATCAGCACAAAGGCGGACATGCCGATATTGAACATCGGGGCGTAAGCCGCATTGGGTACGGACGGCACGAGTGCCAGTCCTTTGGGGATGACCGGTATCGTGGCACCCACCGCTGATGCTGCGACACCGACATCCTTGAGCCACTGCGCGTGCTCCGGGTTGACGATGGACGGTGCGGTCGGACCGAAGGGGTTGCCAAAAATCCAATTGATGCCCACCCGCATGAGCGTGATGCCGATGACGGTGATCACCGTGCCGGTGACCACCGGCGGGAAGAAGCGCAGCATGCGGCTGACGATCGGCGCCAGCAGCATCGACACAGCACCGGCACCGATGATGGCACCAAAGATGGCTTGTGCTCCGGCCACGCCCGGATTGGCGTTGGCCATGGCAATCATGGGGCCGACGGCGGCAAAGGTCACACCCATCATCACGGGCAGGCGGATGCCAAACCACTGGGTCACGCCCAGGGATTGGATCAAGGTCACGATGCCGCAGCAAAACAGGTCGGCAGAAATCAGAAAGGCCACCTGCTCGGGTGACAGCTTCAAAGCGCGGCCAATGATGAGCG
>CANCDA010000036.1 GCA_947374705.1 Comamonadaceae bacterium
GGCAAGCCCCTGCCCAAGGGCTTCTTTGCCTTTGGCGAAGTGGGTCTGGCAGGCGAGGTGCGCCCGGCCCCGCGCGGCCAAGAGCGGCTCAAAGAAGCGGCCAAGCTGGGCTTTAGCGTGGCCGTGGTGCCCAAGGCCAATGTGCCTAAGAACCTTAAAAGTAAAGACTTTGAAGGCCTGACCATCCACGCGGTGGAGCGGGTGGAACAGGCGATGGAGCTGGTGCGGTCGTTGGGCTGACGGCCTTGTGGGTGTTGTTAAGAAAGCCCTAAGGTAGGCCCGTCAGACTTGCCTGAAATCTTGTGCTGGGTGCATGGGATGAAACCACTCTCAAGGACTCAACGCCATGATGTCAACCCTTTCTCCCGTCGCGTGCCATCGCCAATGGCTGGCGCTCTTGGCCCTGCTCATGGTGGTGTTTACTGCGCACGCCAGTGCGCCCAAAGAGGCCATGGTTTGTACCAATGAGCCCCGAACAGCTTGGGTAGGCGAGCAAAAAATTCGCGCGATGTTCAACGAAGGCCAATATGCGAAAGTCTTCTTCAAAATCTCCAAAGGCAACTGCTACGAGTTTTATGCCATTGGCAAAGACAACTCAACGACCGAGGCCTACTATGAGCCCGTCACAATGGCCACGGTGCGGTTCAACCGTTTAACCAGCGATGTGCGCATGGAGTCGCTGACCCCAACCCAACCCGCCGCAACCCCAGCCGTTAAACGCCCCTTGTAATGGAGACCTACATGCAACAGCAAACGCCGTCCATGGTTTCTTTTTTTCGCTGTCTGATTGCCGCTTCAGTGGCCCTGTGCTCAATGGCCCACGCCATCACCCAGGTAGAGCAGCTTGCGGCCTATAGCGCGCAGGCAGGAGTGGCCGCACAAGCGGCACGCGGACAACAGTTGTTCACCACCAAGCACGGCAAAGAGTGGAGTTGCGCCTCGTGCCACACGGCCAGCCCGACGGTGGAGGGCAAACACGCCAGCACGGGCAAGCTCATTACGCCCTTGGCCCCAGCCTTCAACGCGGAGCGGTTTACCGACACGGCCAAGTCCGACAAATGGTTTCGCCGCAATTGCAATGACGTGATGGGGCGTGAGTGCACCGCGGGCGAGAAGGCCGACGTGTTGGCCTGGTTGCTCACCTTCAAACGTTGAACGAACTTTTTTTAGAAAGCCAAACATGTCACTGACACGACTGATCTCTTTGGGCGCTTTTTTAATGGCCTCGGCCTCGTTCATGGGCTTGGCGCAGGCCGATGGCGATAAAAAAATGACGCCCCTATCGCCCCAATACAAGCAAGAGTGCGCCAGTTGCCACACGCCTTACCCACCGGGCATGATGCCGGCGAACTCGTGGAAGCGTTTGATGGGTGGACTGAGCAAGCACTACGGCACCGATGCGTCGCTCGATGCCAAAGACCTGCAAGACATCAGCGGCTGGCTGCAAGCCCATGCAGGCACCTACAAGCGCGTGAGTGAGGAGCCGCCGCAAGACCGCATTACCCTGACCGCCTGGTTCACGCGCAAGCACAATTCACGTGAGGTGGCGCCCGAGGTGTGGAAGCGTGCCTCAGTGGGCAGCGCATCCAACTGCGTGGCCTGTCACGCCAATGCGGCGCAGGGCAATTTCAATGAACGAGACATCAGGATTCCACGGTAAATCAGCATGAGCACAGACGACAAAAAAATCTTGGTATGGGACGCTCCGGTGCGTGTCTTCCACTGGCTCATGGTGCTGAGCTTTGCTGGCGCTTACCTCACGGCTGAGAGCGAGCGCTGGCGGCTGGTGCACGTCACCCTGGGCTACACCCTGGGCGGCTTGGTGGCCTTTCGTCTGCTATGGGGTTGCGTGGGCACACGCCATGCGCGCTTTGCCAACTTTGTGCGCGGGCCAGCCGCCGTGCTGCGTTACCTGCGCAGCTTGCTCAATGAGCCGCCCGAACACCACTTGGGCCACAACCCGGCGGGTGCGGTGGCGATTGTGTTGTTGCTGCTCAGCAGCATCGTCATCGTTGGCACGGGCTGGGCGAGCTACAACAGTGTCGGTGGGAACTGGGTGGCCGAATGGCATGAAGGTGCATCGGCCTTCATGCTGGCGGTGGTGTTGGTCCACGTGGCGGGGGTGGCTGTGTCCAGTCTCTTGCACCGGGAGAACCTGGTGCGTGCCATGGTGACGGGCAACAAACAGGGTTCGACCGACCATGGCATTGACCAAGGCAATGAACAAGGTATCAAGAGGCCTTGGCGTGTGTTGGCCATCGTCATGGGGCTGGCGGTATTGGGGTTTTGGTGGCTGCAATGGCGCGGTGCGCCGTAACAGTGAGAAATCAGGAATGAAGCATGCGCATTTTGCTGGTTGAAGACGACCCCCTGCTGGGCGACGGCCTGCAAGCCGGGCTGCGCCAGCTCGGTTTTCAGGTGGACTGGGTGCGTGACGGCGAGGCCGCCGAGCGGGAGTTGCTGGCCGGTGAGTACGCCGCCACTGTGCTGGACCTGGGTTTGCCGCGCAAAACAGGGCTGGAGGTGTTGCAGGCTTTGCGTGCACGCCGGGTCACGACCCCGGTGCTGGTGCTGACTGCGCGTGACGGCGTGTCTGAGCGCATTCGCGGACTGGACTCGGGTGCTGACGACTATGTGCTCAAGCCTGTGGACTTGCACGAACTGGCGGCTCGGCTGCGCGCCTTGGTTCGCCGTGCGAATGGTCAGGTGCAAGACCAATTGCACTGCGCCGGGGTGGTGCTGGAGCCAGCAGCTCGACAAGTCAGCTTGCACGGCGAAGCGGTGACCTTGTCTGCGCGCGAGTTTGATTTGCTCCACGCCCTGATGCGCAACGCGGGCCGCGTCATGACGCGCGAACAGCTTGAAGCCCAGCTCTACAGCTGGGGCCATGAGGTGGACAGCAATGCGATTGAAGTTCACATTCACCACCTGCGGCGCAAGCTGCAGCCAACGCTGATTCAAACCGTGCGGGGCGTGGGCTACACCGTGCAACGCGACACGCAGATGCCATGAGCTTGCAACCCAAAATGCGCTCTTTGCAAGCCCGTTTGCTGGTGCTGGTGTTGGTGCTAGCCACGCTGGTGTGGGTGGGCGTTGCGGCCGTGACCTGGATTGACGCCCGCCATGAAATCGATGAGCTGCTGGATGGCCATCTGGCGCAAGCCGCTGCCCTGCTGGCGGTGCAGCCCTCACACGGTGATGACGACGACGATGAACTCGCAGATGCAGCCTCACTGCACAAATACGCGCCCCGCGTGGCGTTTCAGGTGTTCCATGAAGGCAAGCTGGCCAAACATTCCGCCAATGCCGGGCTCACGCCCATGAGCACGATCACACGCGGCTTCGCTACGGTGACGCTGGGCGACGGCCAAGAGTGGCGCGTGTTTGCCGCCCCAGGCCACGAGCACGATGAGCAGGTGTATGTGGCAGAGCAAACCACCTCGCGGCGAACGATATTGTTCGCTGTGTTGCGCAGCGTTCTGCTGCCCCTGATGTTGGCTTTGCCTTTGCTGGCACTGGCGTGCGCCTGGGCGGTCAGGCACGGCTTACAGCCGCTGCGCCATTTGAGTGATGCACTGGCGCAGCGCAAAGCGGGCGCACTGGAGCCGGTGACATCGGCAGACTTGCCTGCGGAAATGCAGCCGGTCATCGACGCCTTGAATGCTTTATTCAGCCGCATTGAACGTATGGTGGCCACTGAGCGCCGCTTCACGGCCGATGCCGCCCATGAGCTGCGCACGCCCATTGCCGCCATCCGTACCCAGGCCCAAGTGGCCTTGGGGGCGGGTACAGACGCTGGGCAACGTGACCATGCGCTACAGGCAACGCTGGACGGCTGCGACCGGGCCACCCAGTTGGTGACACAACTCTTGATGCTGGCGCGCTTGGAAGAGGCCCCCGTGGCGCAGCCCAGCTCCTTTGAACTGGGCGGTGTGGTGCGCGGCGTGGCCGCTGAGTTGGCGCCTGCCGCACTGGCCCGCCAGCAAAGCTTGACGCTGGACGTGGATGCGCCTTGCGAGGTCACAGGCCATGCGCTGCTGCTAGGCGTCTTGGTGCGCAACCTGATCGACAACGCCTTGCGCTACAGCCCGGGTGGCGCGCTTGTTCAGGTGGAGGTGTTGCGAGAGGGGGGCCATGCACTTGTGCGTGTGCAGGACAACGGCCCGGGTATGACCGAGCCAGACATCGCCCGATTAGGCGAGCGCTTTTACCGCTTGCCTGGGCATGAGCGGCCAGGCAGTGGCTTGGGTTGGTCGATTGTCAAGCGGATTGCTGAAGTGCTGGGGGTTCAAGTCACCGTCAACCGCTCCCGCCTGCTGGGTGGGCTGGCGGTGACGGTGCAATGGCCAGTGGTGGCGTCACCGTAAGTCACTTTTGTAAAGAGGAATAAATTTAGGGAAAATTTCCCGAAATTATGATCCAATAGCATTTTCTGTTTTGTTGGAGTGCACGATATGCGGTTTCGTTTTCATTTCTTACGTGGGTGGTCGCCGTTTTTAATGCTGCTGCTCGGGCTGATGGGCGCCTGGGCCACACCGGCAATGGCCGATGAATTTTTAGCGCCTGAAAAAGCGTTTGCATTTTCGACCTCGGTAGTGGACGCCCGCACCGTGCGCCTGCACTGGGACATTGCGCCCGGTTACCACCTGTACCGCGAGCGCATCAGCGTGCAAGCCGATGCCGCTGGCGTGACATGGGCGCCGCTCAATCTGCCAGCGGGCACAGAGGAGTTTGACGCCAACTTCAACAAAACCGTCGCGGTGTACCGGCAGGCGCTTGATGTGCAGGTGCAACTCACCCAAGGCAGCGCCGCCGTGCCACTCACCATCGGTTGGCAGGGCTGTGCCGACGCCGGTTTGTGCTATTCGCCGGATTCGACGCAGTTGCAAGTCGCACTCACGGGGCTGGGCGCCGAACAGAACCTTATAAAAAACCAGCCTCTAGCCGCCGTAAATGTTGCGCAAGAAGCTCCTGATTCAATAGCAACTGCCTTGGCTTCCGGCAGCTTATTGCGCACCATCGGCGTGTTTTGGCTGGCTGGTTTGCTGCTGGCCTTCACCCCGTGCGTGCTGCCGATGGTGCCGATTTTGTCGTCGCTGATTGCCGGGCAAAGCGGGCCGGTGAGCCGAAGCAAAGGCTTGAGTCTGGCGCTGGCCTATTCGCTGGGCATGGCCTTGATTTATGCCGGTTTTGGCGTGGCCGCCGGACTGGCGGGCGAGGGCCTGGCAGCCGCGCTGCAAAACCCGTGGGTGTTAGGTGGCTTTGCCTTGCTGCTCTCCACCATGGCCCTGTCGATGTTTGGCTTTTATGAGCTGCAAATGCCCAACAGCATTCAGAGCCGGGCCACAGAGTGGTCTAACAGTTTCAAGGGCGGATCTTACGTGGGTGTTTTCATCATGGGTGGAGTTTCTGCGCTGGTGGTTGGGCCGTGCGTGGCAGCACCGCTGGCCGGAGCGCTGGTGTACATCAGTCAAACCAAAGACGTACTGCTAGGCGGGCTGGCCCTGTTTGCGATGGCATTGGGCATGAGCGTGCCCTTGCTGCTGGTGGGCGTATCGGCGGGCAGTTTGCTGCCGCGGGCGGGTGCCTGGATGGAGCGTGTCAAACAGGTGTTCGGCATGATGCTGCTGGGGGTAGCGATCTGGATGGTGTCGCCTGTTCTGGCCGGTGCCGTGCATATGCTGCTGTGGGCCGCCTGGCTGTTGACCGCTGCGGCCTTGCTGGGTGTATTTGGTGCTAAGTCACCGCAGCATTCCCACACGCCCGTGGCAGCCCGTTCTACCGGATTTGGCTTGCTGGCTGTAGCCGCTCTGCTCTTGATTGGCGCTGCGTCCGGCGGGCAGTCGGTGCTGCAACCGCTGAGTCACATTCGCGCGGCGCAGGCGGGTACTTTGCCCGGCGCAGCGGCCCACACCGGCCTACAGTTTCAACGCGTTGCCAGTGAGCAGGCGTTAGACGCCGCCCTGGCCCAGGCACAGGCCAAAGGCCAGACCGTGATGCTGGATTTTTATGCCGACTGGTGCGTGTCGTGCAAAGAGTTCGAGACGTTTACTTTCAGCAACGCCGCGGTGCAACAACGATTGGCACCGGTTCTGCTGCTGCAGGCCGATGTCACCGCCAACAGCGCCCTGGACAAGGCCTTGCTCAAGCGCTTTGGCCTGTTTGGGCCACCCGGGATTGTGTTTTTTGACGGGGCCGCGCAGGCCAAGGTCATCCACAAAGTGGTGGGCTACCAGAACGCTGGGGACTTTTTGGCGTCGCTCAGCCGCGCGGCCATTCAGTAAAAAATGAGCGAGACTCAGTGATCGAGTTCCATCTCTGATACGTTCAGCCAGTTTCCGCTCTTGACCCCTTTGACCTTGAAGACGGCCCCTTTTCGGGACAGGGCGGTGATCATGGTCGGACTCAACACCACACCTGTGGCATTGCAGCGTTGGCCCTGCATCACAAAATCGGCCAGACTGGTGAACTGCTGGAGCACCGATTTGATCTCGGTGATGCCTATGTTTAACTCGTCTTCCAGCTCGACCTGGGTCGCTTTGAGCACGCCGCCAACCCAGGCGCCATGTACCTCCACCCGAGAGCCCACGGTGATTTTGGCACCGGGCGGGCTATAACTGGCGGGCAATGCAGCAACCGTGATGCTGCCCAGCATAAAGCCAGTACCCGAGGGCGCAGTGGTCACCACACCCTCAATTTCAACATCGCTCACAATTTCGACATGACCCTGCGACTGGGCCACCACCGCGCTGTCTATCAATTTTGAGCTGACCACACTCAAACGGCTGGCAGAGCCCCAAGTACCCTGCACCCGCACCAACATGCCGTCTGTCAGGCTACTGACCGCACCACTCAAACTCAGGCCATTGAGCTTGAATTGCCCGTCCTCGATGCTGACCAGACCGGAACTTACCGCATCTGTTGATGCGCTGGATGCCACCACGCAGGTGGCCGTCCAGCTATGCCCGTTTACGTCCGCTTGCAAACCCCAGACGCTGACATAGTCGCCGGTGGTTAGGGCTGTGGTGCCATAAAGCCAGGTGGTGGTGCTCGTCAAGATGTTCATGCCCGCCACCTTGAATTGACCGGCGCTCAGTTCACTGACCACGCCCTGCGCCAGCGACCAGACGTCAACCGTGCTGGCCGTGCCCGCGGTGCGATCCCCCCGCACGGTGGCGACCATGCCCAGGCGCAACTGGTCTTGTGAAACGACCACGTCGTTCAAGCGCATGACGGCTTGCGAATTGTCATACGTGACGCCATTGATGATGACGCTGCCAAAACCACTGATCGAGCCTTGGTAAATGCCGGTTCCACCCGTGCCCGGCGCACTGGCGGTGCTCGCACCGCCGCCGCCACCGCTACCGCCACCGCAGCCGGTCAGGGCTGAGGTGGCCAGTAAGAGCCAGCTGCGCCGGGTGAGATCGGTATTGAACTGTTGGTGCGACTTCATGGCGCAGACTTCCTTTTGCTTTTTCGCGGTGCAAGCGTGGCGGCTACCGCCTCAGCCTGCAAGCTGTCATGAAAATACACACCGAACCGAATGCGGTGTTTCGGCCCCGCAACGCCTTCGCTGCGTTGCTCAGCCACGGTGGCGGTCTGTAAAAACTGCTGCAAGGCACTGGCCCATAAACGGCGCGCCTGCTGCTGCAACTGCGCGGCTTGCTCGGGCGTTAAATCCTGTGAAAAAGCGCTTTGATCCAACATGGGCTGGCCGCTTCGGTCGGGCGCCAGATTGTGGACTGCAGCGCCCAAGTGGTCGCTGACGCTGGTGGCAAAAAAATGGAACGATTCACTCAAGCCCTCGTGCGGCACAAAGGCGGTGGACTTGAGCGACACATAACCGTCATCGCTCAGTTCCACCACGCCGAGTCGTGCCAGCTCGTCGAGCACAGCGCGCGCACCCACATCGCGGCTAACCTCCGCGACCAGGGTGGCGAAGTCGGGCTCGCCTGCTCTGCCGCGCCGGGGCGTGCGGGCCAGTGAACGGGCGCACTGGTCGGCATTTAAAAACCGGGGTTCACTGATCCAACGCGCCACCACCGAGGCTGCTACCGACACCATCGGGCTGGCCGGGCCTGTCGCCACAGGCGCTTCACGCATGCGCTTCACATCCTTGCGGTGGACGCCGGTGAGCAGGGCAATGCGGGTGTCAGAGCTACCTTTGTCGGCCAGGCCGTACGCGCCTACGGCCTCATCCACCAGCGCTTTTTTGAGCAATTCCACCATCGATGGCAACTGCAAACCGTGGTCAATCATCAGCCGCGCCATCGGCTTCAACACCAGCGCCAGCGCCTCGGCGGCCAGCGCAGGCTCGGGCAGCCCGGGGCCCGCTTTGGCAGCGGTTTGGGCGGGCGTGGTGGGGTCGGTCATGGCTTGATAGTTTTATTCGTTAGGTGGCGCATTGTGCCTACACAAAAAATCACCTATTCGTTTTCGGGTTTTTTTACCTATTTTCTAAATTGGTGCTTGACGATAATCTAGAATGAAGTACATTTATGGGAAATTTTCCCAAATTAAATGCCTTTTGGCAAGCTTTTATTTTCATATATCGGTCTAAATTCCATGAAAAAAATCTGCGTTCACACCATCGTCCTGGCTCTCACTGCGCTGTTGACCTGGCCCGTTACGGCGGTTGAGGTAGCCCAGGCGGCGCCTGAATTTGATTTGCCGGGCCACCTGGCTGCCGTCAAATTGAGCGACTACAAAGGCAAAACCGTGTACCTCGACTTTTGGGCCTCGTGGTGCGGCCCCTGCAAACAGTCATTCCCGTGGATGAACGACATGCAAACCCGCTACGGCGCCAAGGGGCTGCGGGTGGTGGGCATCAACGTGGATCAAAAAACCGACGATGCCCGGGAGTTCCTGAAAGACACCCCGGCTGGATTTGATGTGGCGTTTGATACCAGCGGCAAAACGCCCAAGTCCTACGCCATCAAGGGTATGCCCACCTCGGTGCTGATTGGCCCAGACGGCCGGGTGATCAGCGTCCACAGCGGCTTCAAGGATGCGCAACGCACTGAACTTGAGAAGCAGATCAAGCAAGCCTTGCACCTCTAACTTTCGCGCCCTTTCACGACATCACCACGCAAGGACACCGAATGAAAAAAACTGTTTTAAGCCTGCTCGCCATCACCACGCTGTCGTGGTTGGGGGGCTGTAGCAGCCCGGGCAACGTCAACGCCTGGGAAAAGGGCAATCTGGCCAAACCCATCATGACTTTTGAAGGCGACCCACTCGAACAGCGCCTTGTGCAGCACACCTACGCCAGCAAAGAAAACTCCAGCGGCGGATACGGTGTAGGTGGCGGCGGCTGCGGTTGCAACTAAAGCACACACGCCATGAATCAATGCCCAACCCATCCAAGCCAGGCAGCCACCAGTGTGCTGATGGCCTCGCTCGTGCTGCCCGGTTTGGCCGCACTCGCCGCCTTGGCTCCGCTAACTGGCGCGGCAGAGAATGCGCCAGAAAAAACCACCATTGCCATTCAATACGGCCAATACAGCGACAGCCAGCCCGGTTGGGATCGCGTCAAGGTCAATGCCACCCAGATTTATGTGCAGGCGCCGGTTGCTGGCGACTGGTCGATTGAAGCCGCCGGCGTGGTGGACAACGTCTCGGGTGCTTCGCCGCGCTTGCACACCCAAAGCACCGCCCTCTCGGGCGCCAGCCGAATGAAGGACGAGCGCAAGGCCGGGGACGTGAAGATTACCCGCTACTTGGCGCGCGCAGCCGTGTCGGCGAGCGTGGCGACCTCCAAAGAGAACGACTACATCTCCAACGCGCTGGGCCTAGCCGCACGCTGGTCTACCGACGACAACAACCGCACCTGGACGATGGGCTATGGCTATGCCAGCGACACCATTGACAACACCTCCAATGGCGTCAACACCGCCATTAACCAGCACAAAAAGACCCACGAATTCATGGGCGGCGTCACGCAGGTGCTGACCCCAGGCGATATTGCCCAGTTCAACTTGACGCGCAGCGTCGGCAGCGGCTACTACAACGACCCCTACAAGTCGTTTGACCAGCGTCCCACACAGCGTGATAGCTGGATTGGCCTGGTGCGCTGGAATCATTACCTCGACTCTATTGACGCCTCGCTGCGCAGCAGCTACCGCTATTACAGCGACACCTTTGGCGTGCAATCGCACACCTTGGGGCTCGACTTGGCCAAGCCCATAGGGCTGTGGACGCTGACCCCCGGCGTGCGCTACTACAGCCAAAGCGCGGCCAACTTCTACCTCGATCCGCTGCTGGATGCACAAGGGCAATATGACTTGAATGCCGTGCGTGCGCGTGCCATTGCCAACCAAGCGGCAAACAGCAACCAAGCGACGGATCAGCGGCTGTCCGCCTTTGGTGCCGTCACGCTGTCGATGAAGGTCAGCTACGCCATCACGCCCGCCACCACGGTGGACGTCAAGTACGAGACGTATCGGCAAACGGCAGCCATGCATTGGGGCGGCACGGGAAGCCCCAATTTGGACCCGTTCAACGCCCAACTCATCCAGCTTGGCTTGAGCTACCGCTTCTGACGCTGAAAGCCGACCATGAGCCGCTGGCGCACCCTGCGTTTTGACTTCACCGCGATGGCCTCCCCCTGCAGCTTGCAGATGGATGGCCGGGATGAGCGCGTCATGCAACAGGTGGTGGCGCTGGCGATGGCCGAAGTGAAGCGCATTGAGAAAAAGTTCTCGCGCTACAACGCTGACAGCGTCATCAGCCGTATCAACCAGTCCGCCGGGTATGAGGCGGTAGAGGTGGATGCTGAAACCAAGAGCTTGCTGGACTTTGCCCACGCCTTGTGGACGCAAAGTGATGGTTTGTTTGACATTAGCTCCGGCGTACTGCGCCGCGCCTGGAATTTCAAAAAATCCATGCTGCCCGAGCCAGCCGCGCTGCAAGCCTTGCTGCCGCTGGTAGGCTGGCAACAGGTGGAGCGCAGTGACTACCGGGTGCGTCTGCCGCAGACCGGTATGGAGCTGGACTTGGGTGGTTTTGGCAAAGAATATGCCGCCGACTGCGCAGCCGCTGTGCTGCTCAAACACGGCGTGGTTCATGCCCTGGTCAACCTGGGCGGCGACCTGCACGCGCTGGGGCCACGCGGCATGCCCGAGCTCAACGGCGCGCCCTGGCAGATCGACATTCAACACCCGCGCCAGGAGGCCCATCCACCCGGCACGGCGCTGGCTCAGCTGGCGCTGGCACGCGGAGGCTTGGCCACCAGCGGCGACTACGAGCGTTTTTTTATCCACGAGGGCCAGCGATATTGCCACGTCCTGAACCCCCGCACAGGCTGGCCCGTGACGCACTGGCAGTCGATCAGCGTGCTGACGGCCAACACCACCACCGCGGGCGCGCTGGCCACCATCGCCATGCTCAAAGGGCCAGAAGCTCTGGCGTGGCTACAGGCCCAAAGCGTGCGCTATCTGGCCGTGCAGCACGACGGCCAAGTCCTGCGCAGCGCAGCCACTCCCTGATTAACAAAAACCATCGCTGCCAAGCCAATAAGAATCGAACTATTTATGAAATCCAAATACCACCCCGCCAACGCCTTCAAACTCTGCGCCATCACAGCTGCCGCCCTGCTCATCGTCGCCTGCGGTGGTGGTGAGGGTGACGACGGCAAAAATAGCGCAGCACCTTTTGCCACCAGCACAGGAGTTAAAACCAACGGCGTGCTTGGGCAAGGTCTGTATGCCGCGAACTGCGCCAGTTGCCACGGCGCCAGCATGCCCGCAGGCGTGAACTATTTGCGCACTCTGAACGCCATCGCCGCCAACAAGGGAGGCATGGGCGTTTTGGCGGCCACCATCAAAACGTCACAGGCCGATGACATCGCCACTTATTTGGCTTTCGGCGCGGTGTCGTCTCTGCCAGCACAAACCATTACCTTCGCAGATCCGATCACACAGACCATTGGGGTTGTGCCAGGGGCCTTGGTGGCGAGCGCATCGTCAAACCTGTCCGTGTCGTTCGCGTCCACCACGCCAGCCGTTTGCACGGTCAGTGGCACTACCTTGGCGCTGGTTGCTGCGGGTGCTTGCACCGTCACCGCCAGCCAGACGGGTAATGCCTCTTTTGCGCCCGCCACACCGGTGTCAAACACCTTCGCCATCAACGCAGCACCCGGTGCGCCCACCTTTACAGCCGGTACGCCCGTGGGCAGTTTGAATGTCAGTGCCACCGCCACACCGTCGCAATTCACTTTTGCCGTCACCTCCAACTCAGCCGGGGCCATCACGTACGCCGCCACAACGCCATTGGTTTGTAGCGCGACCACAGCGGGAACGGTCACGGTGATCGCTGTTGGCACGTGCACCATCAACGTCAGTCAGGTGGCCAATGGCAGCTTCACAGCGCTGTCAAATCCTTATCCATTCACCCTGCTGCCTGCACCGGTGGTGGGTGTTGCTGCCACAGGTGCAGTGCTTTACACGGCCTCTTGTGCCGTGTGCCATGGCGCAAAACCACCGGGCAGTATTTACAGCCGCAACATCATTACTTATGGCGCGAATGCCCCTTTAGTGATCTCTAACGCCATTACGACTGGGCGTACATCCGTCTTAGGCATCCCGACCAATATGGGCGGCTTATCAAGCATGAATTTCACCGCTCAAAACTTTGCCGACATGGCCGCTTACCTCGCCACGCCCGGGTTTTGATTTAGCTTTTCCCCTCACCACCACCAAGGAGTATTTCTATGAAACTTTCTCAATCCAACTTCACGCTCGGCTTGATGGCCGCAGCGGTTGTCAGTCTCACGGCCTGCGGGGGTGGGGGTGGTGGGGGCGCTGCCTCAACCGGCGGCACAGGTGGCACCGGCGCCACCGTGACAGGCGGTACAGGCGCCACCGTGACTGGCATTGCCGCCACCGGCTTGGCCATTGCCAACGGCAGTGTCACGCTCAAATGCTCCTCAGGCACCACCGACGCCCAATCCACGCGCACCGATGGCAGCTACGCCATTAACATCAGCGGCGTCACCCTGCCATGCGTGGCCCGGGTTGATTACATTGACACCACTACCAAAACCGCAAATAAACTGCACTCCCTGGTGTCCGCGGCGGGTAACGTCAACATCACGCCGGTCACGGACATGCTGGTGGCTAATCTCACCAATGGTTCTGCCGCTGCTGCTTTTGATAATTTTGATGCAGGAAAAATCAATAGTTACACCAAAGAGCGCATCAGTACCGAGACCACCAATGTCAAAAACACGTTGATCAGTATGGGCGTGGACACCACCAAACTGAGCGATGATCTGATTGGCACCAAGTTTGTAGCGACATATGGCTCCACCAAGGGCGACGATCAAGACAAAGTGCTGGACGCGATGAAGGTTTATCTGGATTCAAACAAGAAAACCCTCGAAAAAGTCGAAAGCGAGGGCTCCTCCGGGACAAGCAGCAGCAAAGGGTTTGCCACCAGCACCGGTTTAAAAACCAACAGCGTGGCCGGTCAAAGCTTGTATGCCGCAAACTGCGCCAGCTGTCATGGCGCTCGTATCTCAGATGCCATGAATTTCCAAAACACATTGAAAGCCATCGCCCAAAACAAAGGCGGGATGGGCGTCTTGTCGGCATCGATCAAAACTGCGCAGGCCGATGACATAGCCACCTATTTGGCTTACGGTGCCGTCGCACCCATCACAACCGTGTTGCCAGCACAAACCATCAGTTTCACATCACCAGGCAATCAGACCTTGGGCGTGGCCACCCCCGCTCTAGTGGCCACCTCAAACGCGAATCTGGCGGTCACGATGGCCTCAAGCACACCCACCGTTTGCACTGTCACCAATACCGCGCTGACGCTGATGGCTGCAGGTCTCTGCACACTGACCGCCACGCAAGCGGGCAGCGCCTCGGTGGCTGCGGCCACGCCGGTGAGCTACACCTTCACGGTGGCGGCGAGCCCGTTACCGGTGACACCAGTCCCTGTAGCGGTGCCACCTGCTGTAGTGGTAGTTCCACCCGCTGTGGTGGGTGTTGCAGCTGCCGGAAAAGCCCTGTACGCCAGCAATAGTGTGATGAGTTGCGCAGCTTGCCATGGAACTCCACCGAGCAGCAACAAGGTATTGAATGGTGCCAATAACCCACAAGGAATTCTTGCAGCCATCACCAATAACACCGGTGGCATGAACATGTTCGCAGGTAAGTTCACCACTCAAAACCTGGCCGACATCGCCGCCTACCTGGCCACGCCGAATATTTAAGAACTTGGCAAGCCAGAACGGCCCGTTTGTCATTCCCGCTCCGGCGGGAATCCAGCAACACGGGCTTAAACGCTCAAATGACCCTGGATACGGGTCAGAGGCTGTTTCACCTTAAATTCTGCGCAAAAAATGCCATCGTGCGCTCCCACGCCAGTTTGGCGGCTGCTGCGTCAAAGCGCGGGGTGGTGTCATTGTTAAACCCGTGCTGGGTACCCGCATAGCTGTGCGCGGTGTAGCGTGTGCCTGCGGCCTTCAACGCAGCCTCATACGTGGGCCAAGCCGCGTTGATGCGCTCGTCCACGCCTGCAAAATGGATCATCAAGGGCGCTTTGACTTTGGCGGCATCCTCTGCAGGTGGGTGGTTTCCGTAGAAGGGCACGGCGGCGGCCAGATCGGGCAGGCGCGTGGCCAGGGTGTGCGCCATACCACCGCCATAGCAAAAACCCACCACACCTATCTTGCCGTTGCAGTCGGCACGCGCTCTCAACGCGGCTGCGGCGGCGATAAAGTCGGGCAGGGTCTTTTTCTGGTCCAGCGTGGCAAAAAGGGCGCGCGCCTTGTCCTCGTCGCCGGGGTAGCCACCCAGCGGGGTGAGGGCATCAGGCGCAAATGCTAGGTAACCGTCCAGCGCCAAGCGGCGGGTGATGTCTTCGATGTGCGGGTTCAGGCCCCGGTTTTCATGCACGACCAATACCGTCGGCAGCTTAGTCGTGGCATTGGCCGGTTTGGCCACATAGGCTTTGATGCTGCCGTAGCCGTCGGGCGAGGCCACGGTGACCAGCTCGGTCTGAATGCGTTTGTCGTCCTTGGCCACCACCTGCGCGGCGGCGAAGTTGGGGCTGAGTGCGGCCAGCAGGCCTGCTGCCGTCAAGCCACCCACCGCGAACTTTTGGGCGCGGTCTAAAAAGCCTCGGCGATCCAGGTCGCCATGCACATAGGCGTCAAACAAAATCAGCAGTTCTTGGTCAAAGTCGGCAGCGGTCAGGCGGGTCATGGTCGATCCTTCCAGAGGGGTGGGTGATGATGGCGTGAAAAAATCGCAGCATAACCTGAGAAAATCAGCCCATGCCTTTCAAAAAATTTCTCATTCCCGCCGGTGGTGTTTTTCTCGTTGCCTATGCGTTTTATGCCTATAGCTGGCCCGGTGTGGCCGTGGCCTTGGGCGGGCTGGTGATGTGGATGCTGCTGCACTTCACGCGCATGATGCACGTGCTCAAACGCGCGTCCAACCACCCCATCGGCACGGTGGGCAGTGCGGTCATGCTCAACGCCAAGCTGCAACCTGGCGTGACGCTGATGCACGTGGTGGCCATGACCAAGTCGCTCGGTGCCTTGCAGTCACCCAAAGACACGCAGCCCGAGATGTACCGTTGGACCGATGGTTCCGACTCTCACGTCACCTGTGAATTCAGCCACGGCAAGCTGGTGAAGTGGGAGATGGTGCGTCCCGCCAGCCCCACAGAGAGCCCTGCTCAAACCCCTGCTCCGGCCAGCGACGCGGTCGCCCCGTAAAATCACACCTTCAACCCACGTTTTGCCAGTGTGTCTGGCCCAGAACCTACCCCGAGGAACGTATTCATGAGCGCCCTAACCCCTTCAA
>CANCDA010000037.1 GCA_947374705.1 Comamonadaceae bacterium
TCAATGCCGCGTGCGGCAATGTCGGTGGCCACCAGGGCGCGGATGTCGCCGCTCTTGAAACCGGCCAGCGCTTGGGTGCGGGCGGCTTGGCTCTTATTGCCGTGCAGGGCCATGGCTTCAATGCCGTTTTTGGTCAGAAACTCGGCCACATTGTTGGCACCGAATTTGGTGCGGGTGAAGACCAGCACCTGGCTCCAGTTGTGCTCGTTGATGATGTGGGCCAACAGGGCTTTTTTCTTGCCACGACCGACCGGGTGAATGGTCTGCGTGATGCGCTGCACCGTGGTGTTGCGCGGGGTGACCTGCACACTTTGCGGGTTCTTCAGCAGGTTGTTGGCCAGGTCGCGAATCTCGTCGCTGAAGGTGGCCGAGAACAGCAGGCTTTGCTTGTCTTTGGGCACCACGGCCAGCACTTTTTTCACATCATGGATGAAGCCCATGTCCAACATGCGGTCGGCCTCGTCCAGCACCAGCATCTGCACTTGGCCCAAGTCCAACACGCCTTGTTGCAGCAGGTCAAGCAAGCGGCCGGGGGTGGCCACCAAAATGTCCACGCCTTTTTTGACCTTGGAGATTTGCGGATTCATGCCGACGCCGCCAAAAATGACGGTGGAGCTGAGTTGGAGGTACTGGCCGTAGGTGCGCACCGATTCTTCCACCTGCGCCGCGAGTTCACGCGTGGGGGTGAGCACCAGGGCGCGGATGCCGGTGCCGCCAAATTTGTTTTGAGCACTGCGGCTCATGCTCAGCTTGTGCAGCATGGGCAACACAAAGGCGGCGGTTTTGCCGGTGCCGGTCTGGGCACCACCGAGCAGGTCATGCCCTTCAAGCACCACAGGAATAGCCTGGGCCTGGATGGCGGTGGGGGTTTCGTAGCCTTGCTCGCGCACGGCTTTAAGGATGGCCGGAGCCAAATTCAGTTCTTCAAAGTTCATAAAAAGGCGCTCGTCCTGAGCGCTGGGATATCGGCCTGTTCAGTTGCTAGAGCAACTGGCCAGTTAGAGGCAGACGGGTACAAAAGTGGGGCGAGATCTGTGAAGACTGCCCCCAGCAAGGTGCTGATGTCGCGGGCAACTGGAGTGCCGCAACGGTATTAATTATCTCATGCTTTACCAAAATGGCCTCAAGGTGCTGATCCCGTAACCGTTGCGCACGGGGGTAACAAGGTGTTGCGTTGACGGTTTATGAGGCACGACGCGTATCAAAATCAGCCATCGGTCGGCGGTTCCCGGCCATGAAAGCCCCATTGGATGAAGCGTTTCCTCATTCGGCGAATTGGCCTGTCTGACGAACAGGCCGCCTCGCGTCCCACGCTGCATGACTGCATTGAAGCGGTGCTGGCGCAGTCTGACGGGTTGATGGATGACGTGATCACGGGGCTGGAGACTCTGGTCAGTCAAACCCAGTCCAAAGTGGCACAAATTAGCCAGCGGGTGATCAGCAAGACGGTGGTGGAACAACTCAGGCAGCAGTCCCAAGAAGCCAAAACCCTGTTCAGCAAGGTGCTGCGCGAGGCCGTCTATCACACGGGCGCGCAGGAGGTGACTCGCCAGGACATGATGCGCTTTGATGACTTCCAACTGCTGGATGAAGCGCAGATTGACGCCAACATCGAGTACGCCATGGCGCAGCAGGAAATTGTGCTTGCCGTGGATGACGTGTTGCAGCCGCTGGACGCGCTCATCAGCAGCTTGATGGGCTGGGCCAGTGTGCGCGCCCAACTCAACCCCCTGCGCCCCGAGATGTTTGCCCGTGCGCTGCGCGAAACGCTGATGCGCCACGTGGCGAGCGAAGAAGAGCGTTCGAGTATGGTCACCCCAGCCGCAGGCTTTTTGGGCGTGAGTTTGCGTCAGCTCTATTCGGAGTTGACCGAGTGGCTGCGCTCGCAGGGCATAGAGCCTGCCCTGGCCTTGGCCAGTGCTGCTGGGGGCGTGGCCGCAGTGCGTGGAAAATCCTCAGAGAGCACGGTAAGCCGCACCCTGCTCACGCTGGACAAGCTGCGCCGACTTTTGTCCGGCGAGCTGGACGCCGCGGTGTCAGACGCCGACAAGGATTTTCAAAATACAGTGCCTTTCTCTATGGTGGCCCTGGAAGATTTGCGCATGGTGGAGCCCCTGATGAAGCGCTTGCATGCGCGTGCAGATCAAGAGGCAGAGCAGAGCCGCAACCCTGCCCGACGATCCGCTTCTTCTTCTTCTTCTTCTTCGGGTGAGGCCAACCCCAGCAAAAAATTGGGCAAGCAGTTGGGCGAAGAGGTGGTGCGCCTGATGCTGGACAACCTCATGCAAGACCATCGCCTCTTGCCGCAGGTGCGCGAGCAGGTCAAGGCGCTGGAGCCGGTGTTCATTACGCTGTCGCAATCCGACCCGCGTTTTTTCAGCGAGCGCAAACACCCGGCGCGTCAGTTGCTTGACAAGCTGACCCAGCGCAGCCTGGCCTATACCAGTGAGAGCGACCCCGGTTTTCAGCCCTTTATCAGTTCTATGACCCAGGCGATCCATGCCTTGGCGGGTAAGGCGGATGAAGCCGCGCCATTCACACAGGTGCTCAAAACATTGGAAGCGCAGTGGGAGCGCGCCGATGTGACGCAACGCGTCAAGCAAGAAGAGGCCGCCAAGGCCTTGCTGCACGCCGAGCAACGCAACTTGCTCGCGCAACGCCTGGCGGCTGATTTTCAAGAGCGCGTCAAGGGCACGCGCGTGAACGAGCTGGTGAGTGCCTTCCTCTGTGGCCCTTGGGCGCAGGTGGTGGCCGAGTCCCAGCTCAGCGGGGCGAATGGGCAGTCGGATGCCGATGGCTACCTGGCCCTGGTGGACGATTTGATCTGGAGCGTGCAACGCCGTTTGGCGCGGCGCAACCGGGCCAGGCTGGTACAGATGGTGCCGCACATGCTGGCCAAGCTGCGTGAAGGCCTGCAACGCATTCAGTACCCGCCCGAGCGCACAGCGGTGTTCTTTGATGAGCTGATTCGCCTGCATGAGCGCGCCTTTGACCCGCCACGCGCCAAGGCCCCTGTTGCGTCAAGTGAGCCGCTCATGGTGATTGATCTGGGCTCTGACCCCGAGGAAAGTGGCCAAAAAAGCCAGCTTGACATGGACGAGCTCCAAGCTTTGGAGGTTTTTTGGGTGGGCCAAGATGAAGCGGCCGACGCCGGTTATTTGGCCGAGGATTCGGTGCTACTGTCCGACGAGGCGCACGAACTGCTGGCCAGTGACTCGCCCCACGCCTGGAATGCTCACAACTTGGTGATTGGCTCCTGGGTGGAACTGCACCTCAGAGAAAAATGGGTGCGTGTGCAGCTCACCTGGGCGAGCCCACACCGCAGCCTGTTCATGTTTGTGTCGGGCAAGGGTACGGCGCATTCCATGTCCCGGCGCACCATGGAGCGTCTGCGCAGTCGCGACTTGATGCGGGTGGTGAGCGATGTGCCGGTGGTGGACAAGGCGCTGGACGACGTGGCCCAAACCGCCTTGCGTAACGACCGCGATCAGTCATTGAGCCGGTTCTGATCGGGGGGGCTGTGCCGGGGCGCGGATAATACGCGGTTTCCCTGAACACCTACTGGTATATCGAATGGCTCAATACGTTTTCTCCATGAACCGGCTCGGCAAGATCGTGCCGCCCAAGCGCTACATCCTCAAAGACATCTCTTTGAGCTTCTTTCCCGGTGCCAAGATCGGCGTGCTGGGCACGAACGGCTCGGGCAAGTCCACCCTGCTCAAAATCATGGCCGGGGTTGACAAAGAGTTTGAAGGCGAGGCCATCCCCATGTCCGGCCTGAACATCGGCTACCTGCCGCAAGAGCCCCAGCTCAACCCCGATGAAACCGTGCGCGAAGCGGTCGAAGGCGGCATGGGCGAGAGCAAGGCCGCGCAAGCCCGCCTCGAAGAGGTGTACGCCGCCTATGCCGAAGAAGACGCCGACTTCGACGCTCTGGCGGCCGAGCAGGCCAAGCTCGAAGCCATCATCGCCACATCAGGTGATGGCGGCGAACATCAATTGGAAATTGCCGCCGACGCGCTGCGCCTGCCCCCGTGGGACGCGAAAATCGGCCTCCTGTCGGGCGGTGAGAAGCGCCGTGTCGCCCTGTGCCGCCTGCTGCTGAGCAAGCCCGACATGCTGCTGCTGGACGAGCCCACCAACCACCTGGACGCTGAATCAGTCGATTGGCTGGAGCAGTTCCTTCAGCGCTATTCCGGCACCGTGGTGGCCATCACCCACGACCGCTACTTTTTGGACAACGCCGCTGAATGGATTCTGGAGATGGACCGGGGCTCCGGCATTCCCTACAAGGGCAACTATTCCAGCTGGCTGGAGCAAAAACAAGAGCGTTTGTCGCAAGAGCAAAAAGGCGAAGAGTCACGCGCCAAGGCCTTGAAGAAAGAGCTGGAATGGTCGCGCCAAAACCCCAAAGCCCGTCAAGCCAAAAGTAAGGCCCGACTGGCCCGCTTTGAGGAATTGTCTGACTTTGAATACCAAAAGCGCAACGAGACCAATGAGATTTTCATCCCCGTGGCCGAACGCCTGGGCAATGAAGTCATTGAGTTCACCGACGTCAGCAAATCCTTTGGCGACCGCTTGCTGATTGACAAGCTCAGTTTCAAAATTCCAGCGGGCGCGATTGTGGGCATCATCGGCCCGAACGGCGCGGGTAAATCCACTCTGTTCAAACTCATCGCAGGCAAGGAAACGCCCGATAGCGGCGAAGTCAAAATTGGCTCCACCGTGAAGATGGCGTTTGTTGACCAGCACCGCGACGACTTGGCGAACGAGAAAACCGTGTGGGAAGACGTCTCTGGCGGTCTGGACATTTTGAACGTGGGCAAGTTCCAAATGGCCAGCCGGGCCTACTGTGGGCGCTTCAACTTCAACGGGGGCGACCAGCAAAAACGCGTGGGCACGCTATCCGGCGGTGAGCGCGGTCGCTTGCACCTGGCCAAGACCCTGATTGCGGGCGGTAACGTGCTGATGCTCGATGAGCCCTCCAACGACCTGGACGTGGAAACCCTGCGTGCGCTGGAAGACGCGCTGCTGGAGTTTGCTGGCACCATCATGGTCATCAGCCACGACCGCTGGTTCCTCGACCGCATCGCCACCCACATCCTGGCCGCTGAAGGCGACAGCCAGTGGACCTTCTTCAACGGCAACTACCAGGAGTACGAAGCCGACAAGAAGAAACGTCTGGGTGAAGAGGGTGCCAAGCCGCACCGCATGCGCTTTAAGGCGCTGAAGTAAACCGAGATTGCTTTTAACCCCTTCCCCCGCTGGGGGAAGGTTGGGATGGGGGCCGGCGGGGGAGGGAGCAAGTCAGACCCTGAGCAATCTCTGCCTGACCATTTCAATATGGTTGCGCAACGAATACAGTTCGTCGGCGTAAGACAGCGGCACGGTGATTTGTTCTACCCGTTTTTCCAATCGGTTCAACGAGTCCAGCAAGTCCTGGCTGGGCTCGGGCGGCGTGCTCTCCAGCCGGTCTTCAATCTCGCGCAGCTGCCCGTACCAGCGAAACACCCGTGAGCGGATTCTGAACTCATACAACGGCGGAACGATGCGGCTCAACGGCAACAAGATCGCGAGGATGATGCCCAACGCCAGCCACATGCGCTCCATCAAATTGGCCAGCAAAAACGGCAAGTAGCGCTGTAACAGCGGCACACCTTGGCGCACCGTGCGTTCAGCCTCTTTGGCCAACGGAAACTCGTTGTTGGCCAGGTTCGGGTACTCATGCGCCCGGTTGAACCAGCCCGCCTTGTCATGCTGTTTGAGCGAGGCCTGCGAGAACAGTTGCTTCAAAGCCGGGTGCACGTCTTGCCGCGCCAGCAAGGTGGCCGTGGTGGCAATCAGACGCACATCCTGCACCGGTACATTGGCCGACAGATCGACCACGCCTTGCGGTAGCGTCACCGGGCTCAGGAAAGAGAAGCGCCGTGCATAGGCCTCGTTTTGCGCAAAGTTCATTAGCTTCACCCCCGGCGTTTGCAAGAGCATCTGCACCATCAAAGACTCGGGGGCTGAGGCAAACACCAAAGCATCCAACTCGCCATTGAGAAAAGCCACCGTGGACGGCGTTTGCCCCAGTTGCGAGAGCTTCAAGCTTTGGGTGTCAATGCGGTTGGCCTCAAACAGCTTGTCCATCAAACCGGGAATGCCACTGCCCTCGGCCCCCACGTTGATGCGCAAGCCCTTCAAATCGGCCAGCGAGTTGAGAACGCCTGTGGAAGATTTTTTGCGCGCAACAGCCTCCCGGTAAAACAACCAAACCGGCTCCAGAAACAGGCTGCCCAGCGATTCGAGTTCGTTCTCATGGTCAATCATCAACTCGTTGCTGCCGCCCTTCACAAACGCTAAATCTGCCGTCTCCCCGCGCAGCATCTCCAGGTTCTGCGTGGAACCCTCAGTGGTGATGAGTTTGACCTCAATCCCGTTGCGCGCCAGCTCGGCGGCATAGCGCTTGCCAAACTCGGCATAAGCACTTTGCGCCGGGCCGGTGGCCAGCGTGACTTGTTTGGGCGGTGTAGGGTCAAGCCACCAGTAGGCCAGCCCCAGTAACACGACAGCGAGTAAGACGAACGGCCCGGCCGAGACCAGCAGGTCGCGCAGAGAAAGCAGGGTGTAGCGGATGGCTTTGGTCATGGTGTTCACCCTGTGTTCAAAATTCACGCAAGGGTAGCACTCTAGCGCAAGGGCGACGAGGGCTTCTTGCAGGCGCTGCTACAGTCATGTCATGCCGAAAAAATCGCCAAGCTTAGCCCAAGCTCCAAGCCCACAAGCCGCTGTTAAGCGTGCAGATCAACCTAAGCCGGCAGCCACTGGCCCGGTGTTGGACAACGACTTACAGAACTCCATTCCTTACCTCATCGCACGGGCGGGCGTTCGCATGGGGCAGGCGTTCACGCGTGAGTTGCGCAAGTTTGATATGACGCTGACGGAGTGGCGGGTGTGCTCCACGCTGAGCCATCTGCCGCACCAGCGCTTGTCTGATGTCGCGCTCAACACATCGACCGAACAATCCACGCTTTCTCGCGTGGTGGATGGGCTCATGCAACGGGGCTGGTTGATTCGAGACCGCGCCGATGGTGACGCGCGCGCCCTGGCGTTGAGCCTGACGCCTGAGGGTCTGGCCATCACGCAGCATTTGATACCGATGGCCCAACTGTATGAGCGTGTCTCGCTCAATGGTTTCAGCAGCGCGCAGGCAGACCAGTTGCGCGACATGCTCAAACGCCTCTACGACAACATGGCCCCGTTGGACCCTGCGCCGTGAGGCTTCACTGCGGCTGTAGCTTCAAGTCGGTGACGACTTTTTTCCACAGCGTGCGCTGCTCTGTGACAAAGTCACCCAGGGCTTTGGGCGTGCCGGTTTTGGGATAAACGCCCAGTTCCGCAAACTTGGCGACCACATCGGGTGCCACCACAATTTTGTTCACGTCGCGGTTGATTTGTTCGACCACGCCAGCGGGTGCGCCTGCTGGGGCAAAAATAGAGAACCAGCCAATCGACTCAATACCGCTGATGAGTTCTGCGGCAGCGGGCACAGCCTCAAAGCCCGGCAAGCGCTCTTTGGACATGACCGCCAGGGCACGCAGCTTGCCCGCTTTGACGTTGGGCACGAGTGCGGCCATGCCATCAATCAACACCACCACTTCATTCGTCAGCAGCGCGGTGACGGCTTGCGGTGTGCCGGTGTAGGGCACGATCAACATGGGCGCATTCATGGCCTTGCCGAGCATCTCCCCCGACAGGTGGGGCACGGAGTTGAGCTGCGAAGCCGCAAAGGTAATTTTGCCGGGTTGGGCTTTGGCGGTTTTGATCAGGTCGGCCATGCTTTTGATGTCGGACGACTGGTTGACCACCACCATCATTGGACTGGTGCCGATAGAGGCCACGGGGGTGATGTCGGTGTCGGCATTGAACTGCGGGTTCTTGTACAGCTCGGGCGTCAGCGTGAGGACGGACGCCGGGATAAAGCCAATGGTGTAGCCGTCATTGGGCGCGCGCACCAGGGCCGTCATGCCGGGGATGCCGCCTGCGCCGGGTCGGTTGTCCACCAGCACGGGCTGGCCCCAACCGATGCCAAGTCGGTCAGCTAAGTGGCGGGCGATGACATCAGGTGTGGAGCCCGCAGGGAAGGGAACAATCATGCGCACCGGCTTGGTGGGCCAGGCCTGCGCGAAGACCGTGCCGCTAAAGGTGGTGGCCATGCCCACAAGCGCAGCCAGACAGGTGGCTAGCAGGTGGTTTTTGAGCGCAGATCGTTTTACATGGATGGGTGTCATGGGTGTCTCCGTGAGTAAGGGTTACATCAACTGTTGTGCAGAAAATCAGAGATCGAGCTTGAACAACTTTGCCGCATTGGTGCGACCAATCTTCAACCGGTCAGCCTCGCTGATGGAGGCCGAGTCAAACCACTTGGCAGCGTGATCCACATTCTCAAACGGCCAGTCGGTTGAGAACAGAATGCGATCCGCACCGATCTCCAGCATGGCATCAATCAGCGTCTGGGTGCGAAAGTTGCCCGAGGTGGTGATGTAGAAGTTGTTTTGAAAATACTCACCAAATGTCTTTTTGGCGGGGTAGCTCTTGGGCGTTTCGACCCAGGCGTTGCGGTTGTCAATGCGCCACATGCTGTAGGGCAGGCCCTCGCCCATGTGGCCCAAAACGATTTGCAACTTGGGGTGCTTGTCAAACAAGCCGCAGGCCATCAGGCGCAGGGCGTGCACTGCGGTCTCTTGGCCAAAGGCCCAGGTCGGCCCCATCAGCCAGGGGTGGCCGTCGTAAATTTGCGCCCAGGCGGCGATGGGGTTGCGCGGGTGCAGGTAGAAGGGCACATCGAGTTTTTCAACGCTGTCCCAAAAGCCTGCAAACTGCGGTGCGTCGTAGTACACGCAGTTCTCAGGCGTGCCCACTTGCGAGAAGCCGTTGACCAGCGCGCCTTTGAAGCCCAGTTGCTTCACGCAGCGCTCCAACTCGCGGGTGGCCAGGTCGGCGTCTTGCAAAGGCAGGGCGGCAAAGGCCTGAAAACGCGTGGGACGTTTGGCCACCTGCTCGGCCAAAAAGTCGTTGGCCCGCATGGCAATCTCGTTGGCCTTGTGCGGTGAAGGTATGGCCTGCACCGCTGGCGCGTTGAGCGACAAGACCATCATCTCCATGCCGTTGGCGTCCATCTCGCGCAGGCGGTAGTCCTGCATGTCGAGCAGGCGCTTGCTTAACTCCTTCCAGTAGTCACCGGGCACAAAACCCGCAGAGTCTTGCAGCGTTTCAGGGATGGCGAAATGCTCTTCGAGTCCGATTTTTCCGATCATGTCATGCGTCCTTAAAAAGGTTGTGAGTTTTTCAATACTGGCCTTTGGGCTCCAGGCCCAACAGGTGTTGCCCCACCATGGACGAGACCGCGTCCCAGTTCAGGCTGATGTGGCGCGAGATGGCGTTGGCGTCACGCCACATGCGTTGAATGGGCTGGTCTAGCGCCAAGCCCGCACCTCCCACGCAGGCAAAGACAGCTTCCACCGCCTCGCGTGAGAGCTTGGCGGCAAAGGCGTGGTCGCGCCGGTTGCGGATGCGCTCGTCCACGGTGATGCGGCGGCCATCGGTGGCCATCTGTTCCACAGCGGCGGTGTCGCGGTAGATCAACAAGCGCGCCGCGTCCAGGCTGGCACTGGCCTCGGCCAAGCGTGATTGCACGGGGAAAAACTCGCTCAGACGATTGCCGCCACCTGCAATCGCGCCGCGCGTCACGCGTGCGCCCGCCATCTCGATGAACGCATCAATCGCGCCCTGTGCTGTGCCCAGCAGCGGGGACACCAAGCACACCGGCACGGCGGACAGAAACGGGATGCGGTAAATCGGATGGGTGTTGACCTCGCAGCCCGGCGGTTGGTTGGAAGACGCCTGCGCAAAAGTCAGCTTGCGGTGCTCGGGGATGAAGGTGGGCTGGCTGATCACCACGGTTTTGGAGCCCGTGCCCGACTGCCCGGCCACGAACCAGGTGTCTTCAATCTCCCAGTCTTGGCGCGGCACCAGCAAAAAGCCCGCCTGCACGCTCGCACCATCGTCGCTAGGCAACTGCACGCCCAGCATGGCCCATTGCGAGTTGTCGATGTTGGAGGCCCACTGCCACTTGCCCTGCACCACATAGCCCCCCGCCACGCGCTCGGCCTTGACCACTGGCGCGTACGACACGCAGACGATGGCGTCCGGGTTGTCTAGCCACACATCGTCTTGCGCCTGCACCGGAAATGTCCCCAGCAACCATTGGTGAATGGCCCCCAAAGAGCAGGCCCACGACGACGAGGTGCACGCACGCCCCAGCTCGCTGATGACATCGGTAAAGGCGGTGAACCCATATTCGTAACCCCCATAGCGGGCGGGCTGCATGAGTTTGAAAAAGCCCGCTTGGCGAAAGAGTGCCGTGGTTTCGTCAGAAACACGGCGGTCTTCTTCCGTCTGGCGTGCGCGTTCACGCAGGTAGGGGCGCAAGGCGGTGGCGGAGCCCAAAATGCTGGAGAGCGGCGGGGCGCCGGGTACGGGGGAGAAGCGCCCGGGAGCCCATGCGAAGTCGTCATTGGCGCTGATGCCCGTTGACAGATCGGCCATTGAGTTCATCGCGAAGCCCCTTCATGAAGGTTTATGAACCGTGAATGCGCAAAAGTACCTTTCCAAATTTTATTTGCAAATGCATGTAAATTGATGGGGGAAAACCCTGAATCCATTCAATGCAGCATGGCAGCGTCAAAGCAGCTTGCCACCACGCACGGCCTTACAGCGCGCACGGCTACGCCGGGTTAGGCGACACTCGGGTCACTGCCGAGCCAGAACCAAATGGGTGGCCCGTGCCGTGGCTTCGTGCTTGACGCAGGCATAGCCCAAGGCCGGAAGATTGACCCCTTCGAAGAGACGCTCACCGGCACCGAGCAGGACGGGCGATAGGGCGATGTGCATCTCATCAATCAGGCGTTGTTGAAGATACTGTTGGATGACATGGACCCCGCCACCCACGCGAACATCTTTGCCACCGGCGGCTTGCCGGGCGCGCTCAAGCGCGACGGCAGCACCCTCCGTCACGAAGTAAAAAGTCGTTCCGCCTTCCATGACCAGCGGTGGGCGCGGGTGGTGCGTGAGCACGAAGACGGGGACGTGGTACACAGGGTTCTCGCCCCACCAACCCCGCCAGCTCGCGTCTGGCCAGGGGCCACGAACAGGTCCGAACATATTCCTGCCGAGAATCCATGCGCCGATGTTCTGGAAACCGCGCGCGGCAAAGTCATCATCAATGCCCGTTTCCCCGCCATCGTTACCAAACAGTTTTTGCTGAAAGGTTCGAGTGGGCAACGCCCAACCATGAAGCGACGTGCCGCCAACGCCCAGTGGATGATTGATGTCCTGGTCTGGGCCAGCGCCAAAACCGTCTATTGAAATGGTGAAACTCTCTACGCGAAGTTTGGACATGATGCCTCTCTGAAGTGCGAGTCAAGCGCCTGCCCTGCAAAGTAAAGTCGAGTATTGGGCGCACAAGTCCCCCAGTGTGCCGCAATTTCGTATCCCTATGCATGTCCAATAGCTCACTCCCACTGTTGAACTCTTGCGTAGTAAGATCGATACCATACAAGTAAGAATTTTAGTGCTTGCCTAAAGGAGTTATTGATGAACCCAGCCATTGCCACCTTGTCAAGCAAGTTCCAAATTTCCATTCCAAAAACGGTGCGAGAGCAAAACCATTGGCGTGCCGGGCAGGAGTTTGCTTTTTTGCCTAAGGGGCGTGGCGTGTTGGTGATGCCGGTGGCCGATCTGGGCGAATTGGTCGGGCTTGCGCGCGGGGCCAAGACGCAGGGTGTGCGCGACCGCACTGAGCGGGTTTAAAGCATGGCAGCGTCGAAGCGGCCTGCCACCGCGCAAGCGAGCCAAGTGACGGATGGGCTTTGGGTGGTGGACACCTCCGCTTGGATTGAGTGGTTGGTCGATGGGCCGCTACGCCGCCAATTGGCGGCGCTGATGCCGCCGCGTGAGCGCTGCGTCGTGCCGACCATGGTGCAGTTTGAGTTGTCTAAATGGCTGGTGCGCGAGCGCGGTGAAGATGATGCCGACGTGGTCATGGCCTACACTCAAAAATGCCAAGTCTGGCCGCTGGACACGGCCACTGCGTTGCGCGCTGCCGAACTGCACCGAGAGTACAAACTCGCCACTGCGGATGCCATTGTTTACGCCAGCGCCTTGGTTGCAGGGGCGTCGTTGTTAACCTGCGATGCGCATTTCAAAGGCTTGCCGCAGGTGCGGTGGGTTCAAAAGAGTGGGTGATTGGGTGGCGTTTCAAGCGTTGGCTTGTGAAAGGAACAATTGCGATAAATCGCAAACGTTTCTGGCATCACAAATGATGACGGGGATTGCGTATTTGCCCCCGCAGTCGTAAGCATCACATGCCGTTTTTGCAGCAAAATGGAAGATCAAGGATCAAGGCGTGACAACTCGCAGGCATTTCATTCAGGGTATGGCAGCATTGGCGCCAGGCCTGACTTTGGGCCAAGCGATTGGCGCCAACCCTGATCCGTCGCGCCTAGCTCTGGTCATTGGCAATAGCACTTACCGCGACGCGCCTCTGGTCAACCCGGTCAACGATGCGCATGCTATGACGAATCTGCTGGGGCAGGCCGGCTTCACTGTGTCGTCCCAGTTCAATGTTCAACGTGTTGCCATGATGGCTGCGTTCGAGAAATTCGCGGCGGACGTACGCAAACCCGAGACTAAGCTCGTGATGTTTTATTACGCCGGCCACGGCGCCCAGCTCGATTGGCGCAACTACCTGCTGCCGGTCGATGCGAAGGCAGACAGCGCGGCCCTACTGCGCCAAACCTGCATTGATCTCAACGAATTACTTGGGCAACTCGGGAAATCCAAGGACAAGACCTTTGTCATCATGCTCGACGCCTGCCGCAACAACCCCTTTGGCAGCAGCTACCAGCCCGAACAAAAAGGCCTGTCGCAATTCGACGCCCCGGTCGGCAGCCTGCTGGCCTATGCCACCTCGCCCGGCAATGTGGCGTCCGACGGCAGCGGTCAGAATGGCCTGTACACCGAAAACCTGGTACGCGAACTCTCGGTGCGTGGGGTGCGGATTGAGGATGCACTCAAACGGGTGCGCCTGAATGTGCGCCTCGCCTCGCGCGGCGCTCAGATTCCGTGGGAGACAACCTCGCTGGAGGATGATGTCTTTATTTTCAGCGACGGAAAGAAAAAGCTGACCGAAGAAGAGCAGGAACAACTCCTGGAGTCCGATCTTCACGAGTGGGCCCGCATCAAATCATCACGTAATGTCGACGATTGGGTCAGCTACTTGCGCAACTTTCCGAACGGGCGCTTTGCCGAGATCGCACAGATGCGTCTGACGCGTTTACTCACGCCGGTCCCCAAACCCGAGACAGTCAGCACGGCGCTTAAAACGCCAGCGACCAGCCCACCGGCTGCGTCGGCAGCCAAGCAGCAGCCAGTTGTCGCTCCTTGTGCCGCCCCGGCGGGTGAGCTTGCGCGCAATCTGGTGGTGGGTGACAACTGTGCCGCGCTTGCGCCAGCGCCCGTTCTCCCTGTTCCCGCTGCGGCAGTGGCACCGCTCGTCTCGATAGCGCCGGTGAGTACGCCAGCGTCAGTGTCCCCACCTGAGACAACAGCCCAGCAGAATGCGGTGCAAGCAGTCGCCCAGTCCGAACCGGCAACTCCATCTATCGAACAGGCTCCCAACCAGGCACTGCCCCTCAAGCTACAGGTTTCAGTCAATCCGTTTTCTGCCGGGCGTTATCCGCTGGGGCGCAAGTATTCGATTGGCGATATGGCGATTTACCGCAACAGCGACCTGTTGAGCAATGTAGAGATCGAACCCACTAGGTTAAAAGTAACTGGAATTGACCTTGACAGTGATCACATCGAACTCAACAATGGCAAATTCATCATCGATTCAATGGCAACTATCTGCGCACGCCACGTGGCGGTGATTCAGATGTACCGCAGCAGTTCAACCCGACTGAACTGCAGATAGGCCACGCTTGGACTGCGGGCTGGAAGCAGATCAATCGCGGCGGCGATCAGACTGTTTCCATAAATCTGCGAATCGATGCCTTCGAAAAAGTTCGTGTTCCAGCCGGTGAATTTATGGCATTTCGCATCGAAATTCGTGGCTGGCAACAGCAACGCACACGAAGGACAGAAGTTGGCTACTACAGAAGGGAGCAGCGCATCTGGGTAGTGCCAGGAATTAACTTTGCCATTAAGGACGAGCTTTTGGTGCGCAATCCTAAAGGACGCCTGAATCGCACCGACCGGATGGAATTGGTTTCGCTGCACCAGCGGACCGTTGACATGAGTTAATTCACCTCATCAGGCCAACTTCAATGCGGATGTCTGAGATGGATACATAAATCACCTGGGTTTTGTGCAAAAAGTCCCGCGTTGTCTTACGGCTCGGGATCACAGTTTTGAAGAAAAAGTAATCTGCCTCTTCGGCCTTGCAGCGCGCAAGACTACGCCGCCTCAAGCATAAACTCAACCTTCACGGCCTCAAAGGGGAACACAATGCCCCCCTCTGCCGCACGACTGAGAACGCCTGCATTCAACAAAGCCACGACGTCCCCGTGCACGGCCTTCACGTCACGCCCGACGCGTCTGGCCGCTTCACGGATAGGCATAGCCCCAGCCCCACACATTGTTTTGAGCAACTCCCATCGCTTGGCCGTCAGCACTTGCCACAGCAGCTCGGGTGTGGCAAAGCCAATGCGAGCCTCACGCTCGGCGTGGCCGGATTTCATGGCGCGGGCTGCATCGCTAAGCGTGTCCGCCAGGGAACGAACCTCAAGAATGACTGTGTTCATGATTCCACCTCGTAATATCAGCATTGAAGTCGAGCATCAACTGCTCCGGCGTTGAGAAGGCGTAGTCAAGCTCCTGCCCTGCGAAGTGCCGGTGATCACCTTTGCCTCGTTCGTTGTCATACCTCAGCACGCACGCCCCAGCAACCACATAAGCGAGACGGTATTTGAACGGATGCTCAGAAGGCGGGACAGGCTCCGGGACTCGCCACACGGCCACCTCTGCGAATGCGTCGGGAGCAAGGACAACGCGACGGCGAATTAGCGGGATGGCCTTCATGTTGGACATTATGACAACGCGGAGTCGCTGTTGTCAATGAGTCCAAC
>CANCDA010000038.1 GCA_947374705.1 Comamonadaceae bacterium
TGCACAAACAAATCTTCCGTCAACCGATCCAGAAAAAACTGCAAGATGCGCACCGAAGCGTCTATCTTCAGGTTGAACGTGCGATCCACAAACTTGAAATTGCGCGCGCCGCGTTGGTACAGACCCTCCAGCTCGGCCAAGAAGGCATCCAGGTCAAACGCCCACGCCGTTTTGTCGAGCGAACTCAAACAAAACTCGCACTTGAAAGGGCAACCCCGCGAAGCCTCCACATAGAGCAGGCGGTGCGCCAGATCGGCGTCGGTGTACTCGGCGTAGGGCAGGTCTATTTGATCAAGGGGCGGCTGCTCGCCGGGGATGATTTTCATCAGCGGCTGAGGGCCGTGCAGCAAGGCGCGACAGAGTTTTGGAAAGCTCACATCGCCCCAGCCGGTGATGACATGGTCGGCCAGTTGCACGATGGCTTGGCCCTCGGTCTCATGGCTCACCTCCGGCCCGCCCAGCACCACGGTGATGTCGGGGCGCTGGGCTTTAAGCAGACGCAGCACCTCGCAGGTCTGCATCACGTTCCAGATGTACACGCCGAAGCCGATGACCTGCGGGCCAGTGCCTGCACTTGAACCTGTGCCCAAGCTGGCCAGCAACTCGTCCACCACCTCCTGCGGCTTGCGCGCAATCGTGAACTCACGCAGCACAGTACGCTGGCGCAAGTCCGCCCCCCCATGGCGCGCCATATTGGCCAGCAGGTAGCGCAGGCCGAGCGCGGCGTGGATGTACTTGGCGTTGAGCGTGGCCAGGATGATGGCGGGCGATGCGCTCAAGGGTGGGGCAGGGGAAACCATGTCGGTATTATCGAACCATGAACAAAGAACAGCTCAAAAAGCTCGAAGCCGACCTCTGGCGCGCCGCTGACAGCCTGCGCGCCAACTCCGACCTGAAAGCCAGCGAATACTCCACCCCGGTGCTGGGCCTGATCTTTCTGAAATTTGCCGACAACAAATACCGCCAGCATGAAGCCGCCATCCTGGCCGAATACCAAAAACTCAAAGGCAGCCGCCGTGAAGAAAAGCTGTCGGACATCGCCATCCGGCAATGCGGCTTTTACCTGCCCGACCATGCACGCTATGGCCACCTGCTGAACCTGCCTGAAAAAGAAGACATTGCCAAGGCCCTCAAAAAGGCCATGGAAGCCATTGAAGACTACAAGCCCGAGCTGGCGGGCGTGCTGCCACAAGACGAGTACTTTCGCCTCACCCGATCGGCGCAAAACAAGGGCCTGGCCCAGCGCCTGCTGAAAATCTTCTCCAACATCCCGCTGGACGCCGGTGGCGACCTGTTTGGCAAGATTTATGAGTACTTTCTGGCCAACTTCGCCATGAGCGAAGGCCAGGGCGGTGGCGAGTTTTTCACGCCGCGCTCGGTCGTCAAACTCATGGTAGAAATCATCGAGCCCCACGGCGGCAAGGTGTTTGACCCGGCCTGCGGCTCAGGCGGCATGTTTGTGCAGTCGGCCGAATTCATAGCCGCGCACCGTGGTGATCTGGCTGCGCAAGGCAAAGGCAAAGGCAAAGCCCAAGACAGCATCTACGTCTATGGCCAAGAAAAAACGCTGGAAACCGTCAAGCTCGCCAAAATGAACCTGGCCGTCAACGGCCTGCACGGCAGCGTGATTCAGGCCAACACCTACACCGAAGACCCACACGGCAGCCTGGGCCAGTTTGACTATGTGATGGCGAACCCGCCTTTCAATGTGGACGACGTGGCCGTGGCCGCCATTGAGAAAGACCCGCGCTTCAACACCTACGGCCTGCCGCGCAACAAGACCAAACTCAAAAAGTCCGAGGTCGGCCTGGAGACCGTGCCCAACGCCAACTACCTGTGGATCAACCTGTTTGCCACCTCGCTCAAACCCAAAGGCCGCGCCGCATTGGTGATGGCCAACAGCGCCAGCGATGCCCGCCACTCTGAGGCCGACATTCGCAAAGCCTTGATCGAGGCCAACCTGATCTACGGCATGCTCACCATGCCCAGCAACATGTTCTACAGCGTCACCCTGCCCGCCACGCTGTGGTTCTTTGACAAGGGCAAGGCGGACGAGCGCATTCTGTTCATCGACACCCGCAACATCTTCACCCAAATCGACCGCGCGCACCGCGAGTTCAGCGACGAGCAAGTGGCCAACATCGCCATCATCAGCCAGCTGCACAAAGGCCAACGCGGCAACTTTGTGGCACTGGTGGACCACTACTTCGCCCAAGGTGTGTCCAGCCTGCACGCGCACCAAGCCAGCATCGACGCACTGTGCGCCCAGTTGTTTGAAGCGCTGGAAGACCCCACTGCCCGCCAGACCGTGACCAATTTGAAGAAGCAATGGAAAGGCCTGGCCAAGCTGGAAGACCGCTACGCCGCGTACATGGACAGCATCACTTCCGTTCGGGCTGCGACCCCCTCCGTTCGGGCTGAGCCTGTCGAAGCCCAAGCCCTCAACACCCACAACACCGCCCAGCACCAACTGCTGCAAGCCTTCACCCCCTTCTTCACCGCCCTGCACGCCGACCTGAAGGCGCTAGACAAAACCCTGCGCCAGCTTGAAAAGCAGCAAGCCGACGCAGCACAAGCCCAAGGCAAACGCGGCAGCACCGAGCGCAACACCAAAGCCCTGAAAACCGCGCTGGAAGCCCTGCACACCGAGGTGAAAGAGTCCGAAGCCTGGTTCACCCACATCCAGTGGCTGCAAGCGCGTTTCCCCAAAGCGCAGTACGAAGACGTGACGGGCCTCTGCAAACTCGCCACCCGCGCCGAGGTGGCCGAACAGGACTGGTCGCTCAACCCAGGCCGTTATGTGGGCGTGGTGATTGAGGAAGACGGCAAGACCGAAGACGAGTTCATCAGCGGCCTGCTGGCCATGAACGCCGAGCTGACCCGCCTGAACGCCGAGACGCGGGTGCTGGAGGATGTGATTGCGGGGAATGTGGCTTTGTTGGCGGGGGAGGAATGAGCGACTGGCAAGTATCAACACTTGGCGAAGTCGCTGACTTCATTCTCGGCAAGATGCTCGATCAGGCCAAGAACAAAGGGGAGTTACGCCCCTACCTCGCCAATGTCAACGTTCGCTGGGGAGCGTTTGACCTCGACGGCCTACGGGATATGCGATTTGAACCGCGCGAGGTGGCTCGGTACTCACTACGTTACGGTGACATATTGATGTGCGAGGGCGGCGAGCCTGGTCGTTGCGCTATCTGGAAGAGTCGAGAATCGGGGCCGATGTTCCAAAAGGCGTTGCATCGAATCCGCCCGCATGACTGCTTGGACAGTAGTTTTCTGTACTACTCGTTCTTAAATTTTCGGAAGTCCGACGGTTTTGCGGGGTACTTCACTGGTGCAACGATCAAGCATTTACCGAGAGAACAGTTGGCTAAAGTTGAGGTTCGGTTTCCTGAGATTTCAGCCCAGCAAAAAATCGCCGCCATCCTCTCCGCCTACGACGACCTGATCGCCAACAACCAGCGCCGCATCACCCTGCTGGAGCGCATGGCCGAAGACATCTACCGCGAATGGTTCGTCCGCCTGCGCTTTCCCGGCCATGAGAACACCACGATTGAAAAGGGCGTGCCACAGGGGTGGAGCGTGCACAAGTTTCGCGACGTGGTTCAGTTCTACATCGGTGGCGGTTGGGGCGAAGAGGTACAGACCGCGACACATAGCGAACCGGCCTACGTTGTCCGTGGAACGGATATTCCAGGGCTGAACAACGGCGACGCGCAAATCAGTTCACTGCGATTTCATACGCCCTCGAATCTCAAGTCGCGGTTGATGCAGAAGGGTGATTTGGTCTTTGAGGTTTCAGGTGGAAGCAAAGACCAGCTTTTGGGTCGCAACTTGCTCGTGTCAGAGCGACTGCTGCGCGCGCACGACAACCGAGTGATTTGCGCCAGCTTTTGCAAGATGCTTCGCTTCAATACGGCGTTGGTCTCGCCCCATGCCATGAAGTATTTTTTCAAGCTCTACTACGAAACCGATCTTGTGGGGCTATATCAAGTCCAATCCACAGGCATCAGCAACTACCAATTCGAAGCGTTTCTGAATTACCAGACCGTCTTGCTGCCTCCGCTAGATTTGCAAGCGAGGTTCGACGCAATGGTGGAGCCAATGCTTGAACTCAAAGATGACATTGCGTTGCAGACGGTCGTTCTGCGCAAGACCCGCGACGCCCTCCTCCCCCGCCTGATCTCCGGCAAGCTGTCCGTGGACGCACTGGACATCCGCTTTCCGCCGGGGATGACGGCAAATCTGGATAAAAAACCAGTACATCAAGAGCAACGCGTCTAGAATCAACTGTCAAAAAATTTCTCCAAAAAAGTTAACCTATGAGTTAATATCTTGAAAATCCTGTCGATACAAAAAGCAAAGTTTCAGGTAGGCGCAGTCATCCACGAAAAGGGGGATGGCTCTCTTGTCTGTGCTTTGATCGATGATTTCAACGATATTGAGGCAACCTATGAAGCATCCCGAAACCGGCTTTTGGCGTATTTCGTGCAAGTTGCCGGTGCTGGGCCACAAGCGCTGAATTTCGCGCAGTGTCATCAAGTTGACGCCAACAACAAAATTTACGAGTTCATTTCTGGCAAGTTGCGCGTACTGTTTTTTCAAGGCTCAACGGGCAGCGTGGTGGTATGCACGCATATGTTCTTGAAGAAAACTCAAAAGACGCCACCTAAAGAGGTGAACAAGGCCATCAGGGCGAGAAAAGAATACGAGCAGGCCGAGAAGGTCGGGCTCGTTGAATGGAGAGAAGAACTATGAGCAAGAAAAGCTTTGCCGCGCTTTACGCGAAACTGGAAAACACGCCGGCCTACCAGGCAGAAAAACTGGCCGTGGCTTTTTTGGCCGAACTCAATTCCTTCATGCAAGCCCATGGGGTCAGCAATGCAGAACTGGCACGCCGGGCAGGCGTAACACCCGCCTATATCACCAAGGTGTTTCGCGGCCCCTCCAATCTGTCCATCGAAACACTGACAAAACTGGCAGATGCTATTGGCTGCAAGGTGCATTTGCATCTGGCCAGCAACGGCATTGCTGTGCGGTGGTTTGATGTTTTTCAGCAGACACATGCCTTCCAACGCGAGATCGATCCGGCCACGGCTCAATTCAAACGCGTGATGAGTCAACTCAAACCAATCAGTCAGGATGCACTCAATGATGAGAAGTTCGCCCGTTCGGCTTAAAGAACTTTTTTTCCCCCAAGTGTCTGTGAAGGCACTGGTTCCAGCCGCGCCGGATAAAGCGGAGCGCGAGTTGAGTCTGGATCGCCTCGACATCAGTTTTGGGCTTGACTTTTCTGCCGATGCCAAGACTGCGAGCGCAGGGCTGAAGATCACAAGCAAAGAAACCGCCACGGATTCGACAAGCGAGGTGGCGTTGTATCAAATCCAGATTGAAGCGTTCGCCAGTTTTGATGTTGTCGGCCCAGAACATCAAGATGACATGGCGATTTATCTTCGCAAATTTGCTGCTGCAAGCGCATTGATCGGTGCGGCGCGCGAGCAGGTTGCACTAATGACAGCACGTGGCCCTTGGGGCGTTGTGATGCTGCCCATCATCAGCATGGACAGAGTTGTAGGCCCGCCACCCAAGAGGGTTGAAACGCTGAAGCCTGAAGTCAAAAAAATAGGTGCACGCAAGAAGGCTGCCGCCAAACTTTCAGCGCCCCTCTGATTTTTTATTTCTTAGGTTGGAAGGGACGACGATGCCAAAAATTTCAAACAACAAAATCACCCCCGACCCTTGGGACAGTGGTGCGCTGGGCCGAGATGAGCAGTACGTTGTCGTCGTCGATAAGTCGTTCGACGTCGCGCTTGCCAATGCCTTGGCACTCGCGTCGGAACCCATTCCAAACGAAGGCGGGAAACTAACTGCAGCGCTGGAACTGCGGAGAACGACGGACTAGACAGCCGTCCCCCATGCCAAACTTCATCTCCGAAGACCAGATCGAGCAATCGCTGTTGCAGCGCTTGCAACACGTCTGTGGTTTTGATGTGCTGGACTGTCACACCGCAGACCCAACCGATTTAAACGATGGCTCGGGCCGCACCGACAAGCGCGATGTGCTGTTGCCTGCGCGCCTGAAGGCGGCGGCGCTGCGGCTGAACCCCGACATTCCCGAGCCGGTGGTGGATGCCGCACTGGCCACCTTGGCCGACCGGCGCCAAGCTATGAGTCTGGTGGCGGCCAACCGCGAGGTGGACGGCTTTCTGCGCGATGGCATTGCCGTGCGTTTTGAAGATGCGCAGGGGCAAATACAGCAGGAGCAATTGAAGTTGATTGACTTCAGCGGCGTGCTTAACAACGAATTTCTGGCGGTGTCGCAGTTATGGATCAAATGCACCGGCACTACGGCGCTGGCAGACTACCGGCGTCCGGATGTGCTGTTGTATGTGAACGGCATTCCGCTGGTGTTTGTGGAGCTGAAAAACTCCAACGTGAAGCTGAAGACGGCCTACACCGACAACCTGACGAATTACAAGCACGACATTCCGCAGCTCTTCATCACGAATGCGTTTTGCGTGATGTCCAACGCGGTGGAAACCCGCCTGGGCAGCCTGACTGGGCAATGGGAACACTTCTTTGGCTGGCTGCGGGTGAATGACGAGAAGGAGAAAGTTGACCGTGCCGACATCACAAAGACCGGCACCAGCCTGGAGCGGCTGGTAGAGGGCCTGTTCCAGCGAGAACGGCTGCTGGACTATGTCGAAAACTTTGTGCTGTTCCACCGCGAGACGAACAAGATCATCGCGCAAAACCACCAGTTCATTGGCGTGAACCACGCGCTGGCGCAGTTTGAGAATCGCAACGCCAAGCCCGCAGGTCAACGCGGCAAGCTGGGCGTGTTCTGGCACACGCAGGGCTCGGGCAAGAGCTTTTCGATGGTGTTTTATGTGCGCAAGATTTTCCGCAAGCTCACTGGCAATTTCACCTTTGTGGTGGTGACGGATCGCGACGACTTGGACGGGCAGATTTACCGCAACTTTCTCAACACCGGCACGGTGAAGCCGCAAGACGCAGCACAACCCAAAAACAGTGCCGAGCTGCGCAATTTTCTGGCCCAGAACAAGCGGCTGGTGTTCACGCTGATTCAGAAGTTTCGTTATGACAAAGGGGCCAACTACCCGGTGCTGTCAGAGCGGGGCGACATTGTGGTGATCGTGGACGAAGCCCACCGCACGCAGTACAAGAGCCTGGCCGAGAACATGCGAGCTGGCTTGCCCAACGCCAGTTACCTGGCGTTTACAGGGACACCGCTGCTGGGACGTAACCGAAAAACTAATGAATGGTTTGGCGACTACGTGTCGGAGTACACCTTCCAGCAGTCGATGGAAGACGGTGCCACGGTGCCGCTGTTTTACCAAAAACGTGTGCCCGAAATGCTGGTGCAAAACGACGACTTGAGCGACGAGTTTTGCCAGATCGTTGAAGACGAAAACCTGGACGAGGCCCAGCAGGAGAAACTGGAAAATCGCTTTGCCGCAGAGTTGCAGGTCATCACCCGCGACGACCGACTGGAGACGATTGCCAAAGACATCGTGTACCACTTCCCTCGCCGGGGCTACCTGGGCAAGGGCATGGTGGTGACGGTGGACAAGTTCACCGCCGTGAAGATGTTTGACAAGGTGCAATGGCACTGGAAGGCAGAGATCAAGCGGCTGATGGGCGACATCACCCAAACCCAAAACGAAGTGGAGCGCCAGCGGCTCAAAAATATACTGGCGTGGATGCGCAAGGTAGAAATGGCGGTGGTGATCAGCGAAGAGGCGGGCGAGGAAGAAAAGTTTGCGGCCCGCAAGCTGAGCATCTTGCCCCACCGTGAGCGCATGAACCGGCTCGATGCTCAGATGGCAGACATTGAAGGCAACTTCAAAGACGAAGCGCACCCGCTGCAACTGGTGTTTGTGTGTGCCATGTGGCTCACTGGTTTTGACGCGCCCACCGTGTCCACGCTGTACCTGGACAAGCCCATGAAAGACCATACGCTGATGCAGACGATTGCCAGGGCCAACCGGGTGACGCCATGGCGCATCAACGAGGTGGAGAAGCTGAACGGCGAAATCGTTGACTACTACAACGTGTTTCGCAACATGAAGAAGGCCTTGAAAGATTACGCACAGGGCGAAGACGGGTTGGATGAGCCCCCGGTGCGTGACAAGGCGGCGCTGTTTGTATTACTGGACGACGCGGTGGAGCAGGCGCTGGCCTATTGCGCAGCCAGCGGCATTGCGCTGCGTGAGGTGCTGGCGGGTGGCGATGTGTTTGCCAAGATAGGTCTGTTCAACGAATTTGCCAACACGCTGCTGGGCAGCGATGAACTGCGCCGCACCTTCTATGTGTTTGAGAACACGGTGTCAGCCTTGTATGAGGCGTGCAAGCCTGAAGTATTGGGCCACGCACAAGGTCGCACCGTCGCTGCACTGGCGTACCTGCGCGGCATCACCGACGCGCTGGTGGAGCAGCAGGACATTGACAAAGTGGCGCAACGCGTTGCCGAGTTGCTGGACCAAAGCGTGGTGGTCAACAATGCTGAAGGATTCACCGCCAAAGAGTTTGAAGCGGAGTTCAAAATCATCAAGCGTGGGCGCACCTGGGACTTGAGCCGCATTGACTTTGACAAACTGCGCCAAGACTTTGGCACGGCGGTTTACAAGAACATCGAGATAGCCGATCTGCGCGGGTTCATCGCACGCAAGCTGGAACTGATGCTGGCGCAAAACAGCACGCGCAGCCCGTTTGCCCAGCGCTTTCAGCAGATCATTGACACCTACAACGCGGGTGGTTCATCGACAGAGCAGTACTTTGAACAGTTGGTTGAGTTCAGCCAAGACATGCGTGCCGAGGACGAACGGGCTGCACGTGAGGACTTGACCGAAGACGAACTGGAAATCTTTGACTTGTTGTGCAAGGACGCCATGACGCAAGCCGAGACACAAAAGGTGAAGCTGGCCGCCAAAGCCCTGCTGCACCGCTTGTTGGATGAAACGCCCAAGGTGTTGGTGCAGGACTGGTACAAAACCGATCAAACACGACTCATCGTACGGTCTGCAGTGGCCGACGTTCTCAACCGGGAACTGCCTGAGGAAGGTTATGACCGCGTCCTGTTTCAAGCCAAGTGTGACAACGTCTTTCACCTGGTGCTGGACCACGCAGCGCAGGGGCGAAGGTGGGCGAACTGATTGAGGTTGGGGTTTAAAAACCTCACCCCAACACCTCCAGCGCATCCAACGCGCGCTGGGCTTGTGCCGAGAACTCACGACTCAGAAGGGAGCGGGCGGCGGCATCGCTTTCACTGGGCAGGGCGGCAATGCGCTCACACACGTCCAGCAAGCCTTTGGCCCCCATGACGGCGGCTGAGCCGCACAGGGTTTGGGCCAGTGTTTTGATGTCGCTCAAATCGCCCCCGGCCAGCGCCGTGTTCAGGATGGCGGCTTGCTCTCTGAGGGTTTTGCGGATCGAGGGCAGGAGATGGGAGAACTTGGCCTTGTCGTTGCCAAAGGCTTCTTCCATTTGCTTGATGTCAATGGCCTGTCCGGGTAGTTCGGCAACGGCGGCGGGGGGAAGCCATTGGGTCAACAGGGCGCGCAGTTGGCCCAGGTCGGCGGGTTTGACGAGCACGTCGTCCATGCCCGCCTCTTTGCAGCGGGCCAGGGTAATGATCATGGCGTTGGCCGTCCAGCCCAGCACCGGGGTGTGAGTTTTGCCTTTTTCTTCTTCGCGGATGGCGCGGGTCAGGTCATAGCCATTCATCTCGGGCATGTTGCTGTCGGTGATGACGAGTGCAAAATTCCCAGCGCGCCACAAGGCCAGCGCTTCGGCCCCGTTCTCGGCCGTGCGCACGCGCATGCCCAGCAAGTTGAGTTGGCGCTCGATCAACATGCGACTGGTGGGGTGGTCGTCCACCGCCAGCACCCAAGGGCCTTGGGGGGATGGCGTCTGAGAGAAAGCGGGCATGGCTACCGGCGGCATGGTGACATCGACCCCCGACACGGCTGAGGGGGTGCTGGCATTGATCAGCGCTTGGGCCGGGGCCGAGGGCTCCGTTTTTTTAGTTTGTGCCGCACTGTGCACGGCCAGCTTGAGGGTCAGGCTGATGGTGGTGCCCTGGCCGGGCGTGCTCTGGATGCTGATGTCGCCCCCCATCATCTCCGCCAGTTTGCGGCTGATAGCCAGACCCAGGCCCGTGCCGCCATACATGCGCGCCGTCTCCATCTCAGCTTGCTCAAAGGGTTGAAACAGCCGCGCCTGCACCTCTGGCGTCATGCCAATGCCGCTGTCTTTGACGGACAGGCGGATGGTTTGGAAACCGTCTGCCTCACTGATCAGATCGGCACTCAACTTCACCACGCCTTGCGGGCTGAACTTGATGGCATTGCTGACAAAATTGCCCATCACCTGCACCACGCGCAGGCGGTCGCCCATGAGCAAGGGGGCAATGCGCTCGTCCACCTGATGCCGCAAGACCAGGCCCTTGTTATTGGCCACCACGGAGTAGGTGTTACGGATGCGCGCCAACAGGTGGGCCACGGACAAGGGTTCGTTCACGATGGTGAGTTTGCCGGCCTGGATTTTGGCGTGGTCCAGGATGTCGTCAATGATGCGCATGAGCGAGCGGCCCGAGTCGCGCGCGGTGCCCAGCGTCTCTTGCTGCTCCATGTCCAACCGGGAATGGGCCAGCAACTCCAGCATGCCCAAGATGCCACTCATGGGGGTACGAATCTCATGGCTCATGGTGGCCAAGAAAAAATCCTTGGCCTTGTTGGCCAATTCGGCAGATGTTTTTTCAATCTCCAAGGCATGGTTGGCCCGCTCCAGCGTGAGCTGCTGATCCACGATCTTCACCTGCCGGTTGATCAGCACAAACACGAAGATGAGCAGGCCAATCATCGCCAACAAGGTCACGCCATAGAGCAGGATGGTTTTGTGCGTGGTCGCCTGGTAGAGCGCGTTGCCTCGTTTCAGACGTTCCATTTCTTGTTCCCGAATTTCGGTCAGCACCTGCAAATAGCGCGCTCTCGATTCACGAACCGGAGCGGTCAAACTGTTGGCCTGGGCCGCCTCAAAACCTTGCGTTTCACGCAAGAAAATGCCGCGCTCAGCCATCACCCGCCGCTCTTCAGCCACAAGCGCCAATCGATCAATTCGGGTCTGATGTTCGGGGTTGCCAGCCAACAAAAGTTTGAGTGCCTGGGTGGCCACGGCACGCTCTTTCAATACGGGCAAGCGATCAGCGAGTTGCACTTTATCGCCGGTGATGATGTAGCCCCGGGTGATTGACTCGATCTGAAAGGTGGCCTCCCTGATTTGAGCGATGTGGTTGAGCACGACATTCGTTCGGTTCACTTCGGTGACCGCCCGGTCTGCCTCTCGCATCATTTCCCAGCTGATCAAGGCCAGCAAAGCAGCCACCACGGCAATAAAGACATAGGCCCAGAAAAGTTTGCGCACCAGCAAGGCTCTCATGTTCATGCCTATCCCTTGTTTTGAATGTAGCCTACGCAGTGTGAAGCCTTGCATTGAGGATAGCCTGCTTGGCAACCCCTGCACACCCGTGAAGACCCTAGTCTGAAGCCGACCTGGGCCGGTCCAGCGCTAGCCCAATCGGGACAGCGCGTCCAGCGTACGCTGGGCTTGGGTGTTGAATTGGTGGGTCAGCTCGGGCAAGGCCGATACATCACCCTGATCCGCCAGGGTTTCAATGCGCTGGCACACCGCCACCAAAGCGCGGGCGCCCATGAGCCCGGCCGAACCCGTGAGGTTGTGTGCCCATATTTTGAGGTGGGGCAAATCACGGGCACTCAGGGCGGTGTTCATGGCCGCAATTTGCTCGTTCAGTGTTTTTTGAACGGTGGGCAAGAGCAAGCGCAATTTGTCGCGGTCATTGCCAAAGGATTCTTGCAGGAGCTTGGCGTTCAGTGCCTCGCTCTCCACTTCGCTGTGGCTTGCGCCTGGGGCCATGGCCGGTGTTGCCCCAGGCGCACCCGTCGTCTCAGTCGCCATGACGGCGGGCAACCAGCGCGCCAGCAGCTCGCGCAAATGCGCCAGATCGGCCGGTTTGTGCAGCACATCGTCCATGCCCGCAGCCAAGCATCGGGCATGGGTGTCGGCCATGGCGTTGGCCGTCCACCCCAGCACGGGCGTGCGCACGCGGCTTTGCGCGGCCTCTATCGCCCGAATCGAGCGGGCCAGATCGTAGCCATTCATGGCGGTCATGTTGATGTCGGTCAACACCAGGGCATAGTCGCCGTTTTTCCACAGCGCCAAGGCCTGATCGCCATCAATGGCGGTGCGCACACGCAGGCCCAGCAAACCGAGCTGGCGTTGGATCAGGATGCGGTTGGTCTGGTTGTCGTCCACCGCCAGCACCCAGGGTGCGGGGGAGGTTTTATCTGGTGTTGAGGGGTTCATCGTGTCCTCCCGGCTTGCGTGAATCAGGGGTGGCGTTGCCATGTGGGCCACCGATGTGAGGGAGGTTCGGGCCACTGAGCGCATCTGCCCCACGGGCACGGCGTCGCTCTGCGCCAATTTGAGCGTGATACTGAAAGTCGAACCCTCTTGCGGTGCGCTTTGCACTTGCAATTCACCACCCATCATTTGGGTCAATTTGCGGCTGATGGCCATGCCCAGACCCGTGCCGCCATAAAGGCGAGCAGTGTCAACTCCGGCCTGCTCAAAGGGCTGAAACAGGCGTGCTTGCGCTTCGGGGCTCATGCCAATACCGGTGTCCTTGACGGATATCTTCACGGTCTCTACACCCGCATCGCGTTGGATGAAGTCGGCCCGCACTTCTACAAAGCCTTCGGGCGTGAATTTGATGGCGTTGCTGATCAGGTTGCCCAGCACCTGCATCAAGCGGTGCTGATCGGCCATCAGGCCGGCGCTGATGCGGGGGTCGGCCATGTAGCGCAAGTCCAAGCCCTTGCTGCTGGCCAGCGTGGCGTAGTTGTTGCAAACACGGCTCAACAGGTAGCCAATAGACACCGGCTCCAGCGCGATTTGGAGCTTGCCTGCCTCGATTTTGGCGTGGTCCAAGATGTCGTCAATGATGCGCACCATGGATCGACCCGAGTCCCGCGCAAGGTCCAGCATCTCGGACTGATCGCGGCTCAAGGGGGAGTGGGAGAGCAGTTCCAACAAACCCAACAGACCACTCATGGGCGTGCGGATTTCATGGCTCATGGTGGCCAAGAATTCATCTTTGGACAAAGCGGTTTGTTCGGCTGCTTTTTTCTCTACGGCCAGGGCGTGGTTTTCCATCTCTAGCGCAAGCTGCCCAGCTCTACTCTTGAAGTGCCACCCAACGGCCGCAAACACGACCAGCAGCAAGCCCCCCATGAACACCAAGACCAGGGTATTCATCTGCGCCGTTTTGGCGCTGGCCGCCTCGCGCTCCTTGTTTCGCATCGCCAACAAATGCTGCTCTTCGTCTTGAATCTGCGTCATCTGATTCAAATAGCGCGCTCGGGCCCCTGAGTGCTCTGCATTCATGACCAGCAGACTCGCCGCCTCAAAACCTTGCGTTTCTCGCGTTGCGATGATTTGGGCTGCCAGGTTTCGGCGTGATTGAATGAGCGCCAACAAGCCATCGATGCGATTTTGTTGCTCAGCATTGTCTTGGGTGAGTAACTTTAGCCGCTCCAGAGCCGCTACGCGCTTTTGATCCACCAAGGCCTGCTGCGCCAGCATGGCCCGGTCACCCGTGATGACAAAGCCGCGAACCATGGATTCAACAAGCAGTGTGGATTCACGGATAGTCGCCACTTCGCTTAAGACCTCATGGGTGTGACGAACCCTGTCCACCGCCTGGTCGGCCTCGGTCAAGACTTTGCGGGTGCTGACCCCCAGCACAATGAGCGCCCCGAGAATGGCGACACAAGCGACAGCAGCCAATAAAGGCCAGCGTGAGCTTAGAAATTTCGCGTGAAGGTTCACTTGGTGCCGCCTTGCCTCTCATTGGAAAATCTTGAATTCAAGGTTATCCTGCTTCTGATTGATTTGTCTAGCCTGTTTGTCGTTCGCCTTGAATTAAGGCTGAAACTATTGAGGCTGGAAATTAAATCGGTCATTCTCACTCCGATTCGCACCCATTCACCTGAGCTTTCATGACCTCTTATCGGCCTCTTCGCCTTGCTGCTTTAGCGTTTATTTTTTTCATTGCCGCTTTCGCCTGCATGTCCGGGACCCGCGCACAATCTGATACAAAAAAATCTACCGTCACCACCCCCCAGGTACGCGCTGAGTTGATGGCCCACGCCCCTCAGGGCGTCTTCTCATCCTCTCCTCAGGGCGTTTCGACCTCAGCCCCCAACACAGTCTGGGTCGGCTTGCAGCTCACACACCAACCTGGCTGGCACAGCTACTGGCAGAACCCGGGCGACTCCGGCCTGCCCACGCAACTGCAATGGACGCTGCCCGTCGGTGTGGTGGCCAGTGACATCCAGTGGCCCAGCCCCAAACGCCTGCCGCTGGGCCAGCTCGTCAACTACGGCTATGAAGGTACGGTGCTGCTGCCCGTGCCTTTGACGATCACGCCCGAGTTCAAGCCCGGTCTGCTGGCCAGTAGCCTGCCCATTCAACTCAAAGCCAGTTGGTTGGTGTGCCGCCTGGAGTGCATCCCGGAAGAAGGTGAGTTCAGCCTGACCCTGCCCATCAAAGGCTCAACCGCCATCAACACGGCCGCGTTTGACGCTGCGCTGGCCGCTCGGCCCCAGGCCTGGGTGGCGGACAAGGCCAGTCGCTTCGTTGTGCAAGGCGATGCACTCCAACTCACGCTGGCGGGTTTACCCTCCAGCCTGCACGGCAAAACCTTGGATTTTTTTCCGGAAATGGCAGAGGTCCTCCATCCCTCCGCACCCTGGCAACAAGCCTGGCAAGGCACGGTGTGGACGGCTCATCTGCCGCTGTCACCCCAGCGCAGCCAGAGCCCCGCGCAGTTGGCGGCGGTGCTCAAACTCAGCGGGGGCGATGCACCCAACAGCCCCGGCTGGCGGGTGACCTTGCCGGTCTCAGGGGTCTGGCCTGCCGTGGCTGCGCCCACACCCATCTCCCCGGCGCTGCAAGC